>JASLIR010000024.1 GCA_030152125.1 Alkanindiges sp. | reverse complement strand
GGCGCAAACCAGTCCAGTACTGCACCCGGCTGGCATCAACCGCATCCGGGAACAACTGCATTACCCGGCGGGTAATTGCCTGACAGCGCACCTCATTTAAATCGGTACTGTAGCCATTCAGCTCCGCCGTACCGGCAATACGCAGGCGGTCACCCAGGCGGGAAAATACCAGTTTGTATTCATCATCGGTCAGGCTTACCTGCGGCGCATATTCCGGGCGAATCACCGGCATGGTCGCGGAGTAGCCTTTGGCCGGATAAATCAGCAGATCAAGCCCCAAGGGCTTTACCAACTGCGGGCTATAACTACCCAGGGACAACACATAATTATCCGCTGTTAAGGTTTGCTCGCCCTGCGCATTGATAATACGCACCCCGCTAATGCCGGTTGCATCGGCCTGCAAACCCACAATATTGGTGTTATACAAAAACTTGACGCCCTGTTCTGCTGCCAGTGCGGCCAGCCGCTGGGTAAACTGGTGTGCATCGCCGGATTCATCTTCCTGGGTATAGGTAGCACCGGCAATTTTATCCTTAATGGATGCCAGTGCAGGTTCAATGGCAATGGCCTCTGCATTGCTAATCACCTTGCGGTCACAGCCGTACTGGCGCATTAACTCTGCTGGCCCCAGTGCCGCCTCAAACTCCTTGGCACTGGTATAAAAATGCAGGATGCCTTTTGTCAGTTCATCATAATGCAGGCCAGTTTCTGCCCGCAGCTGTTGCAGACTGCTGCGCGAATAGGTGCCTAAATTTACCATCTGGATAATATTGTGCCGGGTTCTGGCTGGGCTGCACTCGCGCATAAACTGCATGCCCCAGCGCCATTGCAGGGCATCGGCACGCAGGCGGAATAGCAGCGGCGCATCTTCTTTCATCAGCCATTTTAAAACCTTAACCGGTGCGCCGGGGTTGGCCCATGGTTCGGCATGCGATACGGAAATTTGTCCGCCATTGGCAAACGAGGTTTCCAGCCCGGCATTGGGCTGGCGGTCAATCACCGTGACTTCATAACCTTTTTGATGCAGATACCACGCAGCAGTTGTTCCAACCACACCGGCACCAAGTACAATAATTTTCATCATCTTTCTCACTGACAGACTCGCAGGATCACTGGCAATCTGACGAACTGCTATTCGCCAAAATGCCCTACACTGTCCTTTTGCCTGAGAGATTCATTTACGCACCATTGCAGCGCTCAACTTGCCCCTTCGGCGGTTGCTGATATCACTGACTTTTCGGGCAGCAACCTGCAACACTCTCCAGCGTTTTAATCCAGTGTCTGTACAGGAGCCTGAGCGTTTTTAGGGATATGCGCCTTCGGCGGATCGAAATCACTCTCCAGACATAAGTATACTAAAGCAGAAAACATGCCACTGTGTCAGCAGCCTGCTACGCGTTTAACATCAATTTCATCATGCGCCTGTTAGGGTGGTTTGCCTAGTGGGGAAACGTAATTAACCTGAGTTCGAGATAAATTTAGGCTTAAAATTTTGATTTATATGTTTTTCATACGACGGAGTCTTACTGCTTCACGGTTTAGCATGAGGATTAACCACTTTGTCTTGCGCATTGTGACAAAGCAGTGCTTGCCACAATACTCAGGTTCGACCTACTTTGGTTTTGGCCAAAGTAGGCAAAGCCATTGTCATTCGCAAAACTCGGGCACATACCACCCATATGACATATAAGCTAGACAGTAATTTTTACATCTATAAAGTTTTAGTAGTCCTGACGCTTAATTACGGGCAGGCCTTCATCTTGCGCGGCAGTGCCGCTCATGCGAATGACTTTAAAAGCAAAAGCTATTTAAGCAGGCAACAACTCACAAAACCAGAAACCCTTGGTCTGCACCGGGGAATGACACATATACTGATCGCTTTGTGTGTCATCAGCCTGTTGCGCGCTGGCAACCGGCATGGGTACATCCAAAGGTCGGTAAACAATTTCCCCTTTGCTAAACATAACCGGGCTATTAAAGATTGGCCCGGCATAGCAAAAGGTGTGGTATTCACCGTTTTCACCACAAGGGTCTACTATGGCTGGCAACTCATCAATAAAGCACTGGTTAATCTCACGACCAGTCCAGCTTTCATCCAGATAGCCATCATTAATACAGCAGGTGATGGTTTTAAAACCGCTGGCGATAAACTGGTTAATAAGCTGCGTGGTGTCATGCTGCCATAAGGGAAAAACGGCCTGAAGACCAACTTTAGCCAGCTGTTTTTCGCGGTAGTCACGCAAATCCTGCAAAAAAATATCGCCAAAAATCACATGGCTTACACCAGTTGCTTTAGCGGTTTCCAGTGCCTGCTGCATCTGGCTTTCATACTCGGTATTGCTGCCAGCACTTACCCATACTTTTATAATTGGCAGGCCGATGGCTTGCGCCTGCGCATCCAGTAACGCCTCACGCACCCCATGCATGGAAATACGTTTAAATTCGGCATTTAAGGTGGTGAGCAAGCCTGTAACTTCATAATCGCTACTGGCACGGTGCAGTGCCATGCTGGAATCTTTTCCACCGCTCCAGCACATCAGGGCTTTGGGCTTAAGAGGTTGCGCCGACATTTAAAACATCCCGATTAAAAGCTATTAAATAAGAATTTAAATTTTTAGAAAGGCACATTGATATATCCATACGGACAATTGCGGCAAGCATTGCCACAGCATTTACCCTGCTTCAGCAAAAACCAGCGGCTAAACACATAGCTGCCAGCCTCCAGGGTATAGTCCAGCCCTTCAATAAAGGTTTTTTGCAGCTGTTGCGGGCTTAATACCGGAGCATCATCATGTACCCGTACGGTATCAATATGCTGGTTGATATGCGTCACAGTGGCCTGTTTTAGGCAGTCCGGGCACAGGCAGGCTGGTGTAGATGCAGCAGCGACAGGTGTGGGCTGATCC
>JASLIR010000494.1 GCA_030152125.1 Alkanindiges sp. | reverse complement strand
CAACCAGTGGGTGGGTAAGCCAGCACCGCAATTTAAATTACAGGATCAAGCCAAAAAATGGCATACCCTGGACCAATACCGCGGTAAATGGCTGGTCATTTACTTTTACCCTAAGGACGGCACTCCGGGTTGCACTACCGAGGCCAAACAGTTCCGCGACCTGTATCCCCAGTTCCAGAAAAACAATGCAGCCGTATTGGGTGCCAGCCTGGATGATGCCGAATCACATGCCAAATTTTCCAATGAGTTAGGCCTGCCTTTCCCATTACTGGTGGATGACCAGCATCAGTTGGCCAGCAGCTTTAATGTGCTGCGTAATATGGGCATTGCCAAAATGACCAAGCGCGAAAGTTTTCTGATCGACCCCAAGGGTATTATTGTGTACCACTATGTCAGCATTAATACCGAAACGCATGCGCAGCAGGTACTGGAAGATATCCAGCGCCTTGGCAAAACTATCATCAAGCCTGACAATAAGCCCACCAAATAGGCATATCACTGATAGAACTAGCACTTAAGTGGCATATACTTTCTGTGCGTTGCATTATTAAATGTAAAGCATAGTCTGTTGATGATGACACTTCCATGTCAAACCTGATCTACCTGGATGATATTGCAGTAGGCGACCGCTTTGTCAGCCGTTCCTTTTTACTGGACGAAGACAGCTTGCTGGCCTTTGCCAAACAATATGACCCGCAGCCTTTTCATCTGGATGCAGAGCAGGCCAAACACACCCTGTTTAAAGGCCTGGCGGCCAGTGGCTGGCAAACGGCGGCCATCACCATGCGCTTATGGACCGAAACCGTGCCGATTGCCAATGGCCTGATTGGCATTGAAAGCCAGGTAAAATGGCCCATGCCTACCCGTGCTGGTGATGAGCTGCATGTGGAAATTGAAGTGACTGACATCGCCTTATCCAGATCCAAGCCCAATATGGGTATTGTGACCTACCATAGCCTGACTAAAAACCAGCATGCTCAGGTACTACAGGACAGCATTACCAAAATTGTGGTATTTAAGCGCGAACTCCCTGCAACATAAGCTTATACAGATACTGCTGCCCCAAGGCCAGAGCCTGCGGGGTGGTAGATTGAAAGCCTCACAGCAGCCACCATCGAAATATTAGATTGAATTTATAAAAACAATCGTTTTTACATTTTAAACGTTTTTGCCAATAATAGCTTCAACAGCTAAGCAAGCCAGCCAACCAGCAAGGCCTTATGTATAAGCATCATGTGTATACCTAATGACCCAGCCAGTAAGCCAGCCCGCCTTAGTGTTCAGGATTTTCTTTTTTCATCTAGCCCTTTGCGAGGATGTGATTATGCAAGACAGCAATTCTATTACCATTAAAAACCTTGAAGCCGCCTTTGCCGGCGAATCCATGGCACACATTAAATACCGCTACTTTGCCAAACTGGCGCGTGAAGCAGGTGACATTGCCACAGCGGAAATTTTTGAAGCCACCGCAGACCAGGAAGTAATGCACGCATTTGGTCACCTGGACTTACTGTACCCGAAAGCGCAAATGACTCCGGCCAAGTCACTGGAAATTGCCATTGAGGGTGAAACTTACGAATACACCGAAATGTACCCGCAATTCCGTCATCTGGCGGTACAGGAAGGTAACGAAGCAGCCGTAGCCGAATACGATGAGCAGATTGAAGAGTCGCGTGTACATGCCGAACAGTTTAAGGCTGTGCTGGAAAAAGCAGCAAAACGTTTTGCCGCATTAACCACGGTAGAAAAACGCCACGCCAACCACTATCAGGCTGCACTGGACAAGCTACTTGCGAAAGCAGGTTAAAACAGCGTATCGTGCGCGATAAGCTCACACTTGATAATTTTTTTGCGTAGAACAGTTACAAATACTGTTTAAAAATGGCACAATTCACGCGCCTTGCCGCCCCCAACTTAAGTGATATAGCAGGTCAGGCAGCAATGATTGGAGATGATGATGAAGAAGTATGTATGTATCGTATGTGGCTGGATCTATGACGAAGCTGAAGGCTGGCCACAGGACGGTATAGCTGCAGGCACAAAATGGGAAGATATCCCGGATGACTGGACCTGCCCGGACTGCGGCGTATCCAAAGCTGACTTTGAGATGGTAGAAGTCTAAATTTACAAGAAACCATGTGCAGGCAACTTCACATGGTTTTTTATTATAACCGACACATATAAATGAGTATCATTAACGATTACAATAGCAATCGTTATGGAACGTGTGATTTTGGAGTATTTTGCAGATGAATCCCATTGTAATAATTGGCGCTGGCATGGCGGGTTATACCCTGGCTCGCGAATTTCGCAAGCTGGATAAAGAAACACCGCTGGTATTAATTAGTGCTGATGATGCAGTGAACTATGCAAAACCAACCCTGTCTAACGCACTGGTTGGCAACAAGGCACCGGACCAGATTGGCCTGGGTGATGCTGCTAAAATGAGCGAACAGCTCAATATGCAGATTCTGCCGCACACCTGGGTTAGCCAGATTAATGTGGAAGCACATACCCTGTCGTTAAAAAGCGATGCTGGCGAAAGCACACAAGCCTATAGCAAACTGGTGCTGGCCGTGGGTGCCAACCCGATTCGCCTGCCTATTGATGGCGATGGTGCCAGCGAAGTGTTTGTGGTGAACTCACTGATTGACTACCGTATTTTCCGTGACAG
>JASLIR010000487.1 GCA_030152125.1 Alkanindiges sp. | reverse complement strand
ACCTGGTGCTTATAGCTGAGTTCGCTGAAGGATAGGGGAATGGGTGAGCCGCTATAACGAATGTATGGATGCTCAATCTGTTGTGGACGGTGCAGATGGCCCAGTGCCACATAATCGGGTTGCAGGCCGGAACGGCTGCTAAATAAGCTGGTGGAAAGGGCTTCACTATTACCAATAACAATGGGGCGTTCAGAGTCGGATGTTGCCCCGCCAATCATGTGCGCATGCGTCATCAAAATAAGCGGCTGATCTACGGTTTTTTGCTGTTCGGCAGCATCCAGCAGTTGCTGGTACAGTTGCTCGGTAGCCTGCGTGGCATTCTGGTATTGTTCGCCGCTGGCGGTAATTTCAGCAGGGCGCAGGAAAGGTAGGGCAATGCACCAGGCAATGGTTTGTCCTTGCTGATCCTTGACAGGAATTAACAGTTTGTCTAACTGAAGCTGTTTATTGTCGTCCCAGCTGATGGTCCCAACCATGTAGGCATTGTATTTGGCCAGTAGCGGTTCGACCTGTTCCAGACGGTGCCCGGAATCATGATTACCGGCAATGACCAGTGTTTGCAGGTGAGGCACACGCTGGTGTGCGGCTGCCAGAAAGCGGTTAAACTGCTTTAAGGCACTGGTAGAGGGATTCACCACATCAAATATGTCGCCAGCAATGAGCAATGCATGCGGCTGCTTTTGCTGTAACTGATCCAGCAGCCAGCCCAGGAATTGCTCATGCTCCTGATGGCGCGAATGATTAAAGAAAAGCTGCCCCAAATGCCAGTCCGAAGTGTGGAAAAACCGCAGCATGCCTATTCCCGTCAATACCCTGTTACTCAGGGAAAAGGCTAACAGATTTGTATAGTTGGAAGATAGGCTTAGCGATCGTCAATGTGTGGCGGATTGGTATAAAAGAAGCCGGTCAGGGATACCCGGCCAGCTTTATTGCAATTTTCATTCTCTAAAACATAAATGGATGTTATTGAGCCGTAGCAGGTTCAATACTATGGAAGCTCAGGACGCATTTACCTTTAACTTCTTGCCCATTTAAGGTTGCTGTAACGCTTTGGTTGGCTTTGCCCGCACATGCCTGTGTCAATAAAGAGTCTTCAACAGTACGTGCTGCACTCGCGTTGTTGGGTACCAGCATGACCTGACAGCTGCCATTAAAAATAACGCCATTGAGAGCAAGCGATACGGGTGCACCCTCTGTTTTACCACGACATGCTTGCTGAAAGGTTTTGGTACTTGCAGTATAGGTTTCGCCCGCTGGGCCAGGTTTGGCCTGAACGGAGAAACTGAATAGGGCCGTGCTACACAGCAATGCTGTACATAAAAAAGAATTGGTTTTCATGATTCGTTACCCTTATTCATGAAGATACTAAAATTCTAAATGAACTTGGGTGAGTAACAAGACGACAAGCTTGGTTAAAAAGTAAACTTGATCAATAAATGTGATGGCTACGTTACTTATGGTTAATTATGTTAATATTGGATGGACTACTGAAAAATTAAAAATAACGGCTGGCCTGCGCTTTCGCGTGTGAGAGTAGGCCAGCCGCCAAGATTTGCTGCAAGATGCACACAACAAATAAAAATTGCTCCACATAACGATGCCATTGCTTACGTGAAGCAAAACGGTAAATTCTGCATACACCCCTATAACGCAGCCACTTTCCAATCGGTTGACACGAAATTTGAAAAAAACAGATTTTTTTATCTTTTTTTGAAAAATAGGACTTGTTGGTCATTTATGTGAAGTTGCGACATGAGATACAAACCCTATTCGGCATATAGCTGTGCCTTGCGCTGCAAGCAAAGCAGTGCTTTGCTTTTGTTTAGCTGTGCCTTGCGCTACAAGCAAAACAGTGTTTTGCTTTTGTTTAGCTGTGCCTTGCGCTACAAGCAAAACAGTGTTTTGCTTTTGCTCAGGTAACAAATATCAGCACATTAACGCTTTGCTAAATCACTTTATTTTTTATACTGCTAGGCTAAATACCGTCTGGTTGAATGAGCTGTGGCTGAGTTGAATACTGTACTAAAAAATAAACAGGGTGGGCAAAACCTGCATGTGTTTGCACGCAGCCTGGTATTGTTACTGACACTGTTTGTCCAAACGACAGTATGGGCTGCCTTAAATGACACCAACTCACCATCAGGCCAGGCCAGTAGTGGCGTGGATACAAATACCGCTACAGTTGATAATGCGCTGGCCGCGCCACGAACCCTGTTTGGTAGCCAGAAAAGCAGCAACAGCAAGTTTCTCAATGTAGATCAGGCCTTTAAGTTTTCCGCCTTGCAGCAGCAGGATAAATTGCTGGTCAGCATCAAGGTGGCACCCAATTACTATGTTTACCAGCAGCGCTTTTCGGTACAACCAGCACAGGGCTTAAGTGCCGGTAAAATCAGTTTTGACCAGCAGGCCGAATTTGAGGATGACCCGGAGTTTGGCAATGTACCGGTGTTTCATCAGGATGTTAACCTCACTATCCCGGTTAAGGGCAGTGGTACTTTCACTTTAAACTGGCAAGGCTGTGCCAAGGCAGGCTTGTGTTATCCACCGCAACAGTTCCGTTTTAATGTGGAAGCAGCGCCAACGTCACAACTACCTCCACAAAAAGCAGTTGAGCCAGCCAGCCAGCCAGCGCTAGCTACATCTACTTCAGTTGCACAAAATAATACTGCCAGTAAGGATAGTGCAGTAAAAGTGACGGCACTGGGTGCCTCAGCCCCGATTGTGGCTACGGCTTTGCCGGAGCCTGCGGCTCAGCAGGCTGAAATTAGCAGCCAGCCTTTGCCTGCTGATACCTCAGCACCGTCAGCAGCGCTGTTACAAAGTAGTGTGGTGAGTGATCCTTTTGGGCTGGCTGAGCATCCCTTTATTGCCTTTGGTTTATTATTTCTGGCTGGGTTGGGGCTGGCTTTTACACCTTGTGTATTACCTATGCTGCCAATTGTGGCCAACCTGGTGGCGACCCAGCACCGGCGCTCTGCCTGGCATGGCTTGGCGCTATCTGCGGCCTATGCGGTAGGAGTGGCCAGTAGTTATGCTGTGCTGGGCGCGCTGATTGCCCTGTTTGGGCATCAGGTGAACCTGATTTCATTGTTGCAGCAACCTGCCGTGCTGATCAGCTTTGCGCTGATTTTTGTTGTACTGGCCCTGCACAGCTTTGAGCTGATTCAGTTACGCCTGCCTTATTTTATCAGCCGCCGTATTGAAAAAGTGGGGCAGTTAGGACAGCTTTCCAGATGGTCCGGCTCTATTGCAGGTTGCTGGGTGGCTGGTTTCTTTTCCGCGCTTATTGTCTCGCCATGTTTGTCGGCTCCATTGGCAGGTGTGCTGTTATCGGTATCCAGCGTGGGTAATCCATGGCTGGGTGCAGCGGCCCTGTTCTGTCTGGG
>JASLIR010000486.1 GCA_030152125.1 Alkanindiges sp. | reverse complement strand
AAGCGGGTTACCTGCTGGGCGCGCTCATCGTCATCGCTGGGAATTTCATTGTTCATATTGCCCAGTTGTGTCACGGTATCAAAGGAGTCCATGTCCACCGACAATACCGGCAGGCCGGTTTTTAGCGCCGGGCGGCACAGCTCGATAATCTGTGGTGGTGGCATATAGCCGCCGGTCAGCAGTACACCTGCCAACGGTACGCCATTCATGGTGCTCAGTGCTGCGGCAACCAGGATGTCGTCACGGTCACCCGGTGTCACAATCAGGGTGCCGGGTTTAAAGTTGTTCAGCACATTGGTAACGGTGCGGGCAGTGAGTGTGGTGCGCTGTACCCGGCGCTGCAGTGCGTCGCCTTGATTCAGCCAGGTGGCATGCAGTACCCCGGCAATATCAAAGGTACGCGGTACGCTTAGGGTATTGCTAAACGGCACCATGCCAATAATCGGGAAGCGGTCGCTGCCTAGTATGCGTGAATATTTCTGCAGTTGTTCAGCCAGTTTGTTCTGGGTATCAATTAAGCGTAGGGAAGGGTCAGACGCCAGCGGAATCTGCGCGCTTTCGGCAGGCAGGCCTTTTACTCGCATTAAAATGGTACCCGCAGTGCGGATGGAGTCGGCACCGCCAAACGGGCGCAGGTGCATGTCCAGACGGTCCGCCAGCGCTTCCGGGTGCTCAATATCGGCAGTGGCTACCAGAATGACATTGGCATCCAGCGCCTGGGCAAAAGCAGCATTTAACTGCGCGGCATAGCTGGTTTCGCTGGTCGGTACCACGCCTTCCACAATAATGACATCTTTATCCTGTCCGGCTTCCCGGTGCAGGCTGACCACTTCTTCCAGCAGCTCATCCAACTGGTTGTCGCCCAGCATGCGTTCTACATGCTGCTGGCTTAATGGAGTAGGGGCTTTAATGTTAAACACCCGGCTCATCAGGGCGGAGGACTGGTCCCCCGCATCACCATTTAATTCGCTTTGTACGAAAGGTTTTAAAAAGCCGGACTTAATGCCAATACAGTCCAGTGCATGGATTAAACCAAGGCAGGCAGAAGTTAAGCCAACACCCATGCCGGTAGGTACGATTAATAAAGTTTTCATTCAGCTTATTCCGTTATAGTCATTGTGATGAACTAAATTAAGCCCAGTACCTGCTGGGTTTCCTGGGCAATCCGCCCTTCTTCATCGGTAGGGATCACCCAAATTTGCGGTGTACCGTCAGCACCTTGGTCAATGCGGCCTTCAGCACCACGAATCATCTGCTGGTTTTTTTGTGTATCCAGTTTAAAGCCAAAGTGATTGAGATGTTTTAAAGTCTGCTCACGGATATTGGCTGCATTTTCGCCAATGCCGCCGGTAAAAATCAGGCCGTTCAGTTGTGGCAATGCCACGCTCATGGCTGCCAGGGACTTGGCCAGGCGGTAACAGAACACATCAATGGCCAGTTGCGCATGCTGATGGCCATCATTGGCTGCATCCACCAGCGTACGCATATCATTGGACAAGCCGGATAAGCCCAGCAGCCCGCTTTCACGGTTGAGCATATCGTCAATCTGGTTCAGTGACCAGCCAAGGTTATCGGACAGGAAGCGGTGAATGCTGGGGTCTACATCACCACTGCGGGTGCCCATTACCACCCCTTCCAGCGGGGTTAGGCCCATACTGGTATCCAGGCTTTTGCCGTTCCATACCGCACAGGTGGAGCTGCCATTGCCTAAATGCGCGGTCAGCCAGCCGCCCTCGTTTGGCGTACCTGCCAGCAAGCTGGCGCGTTCACTCACATAGGCATGGCTGGTGCCATGAAAGCCATAGCGGCGCACGGCATGCTCGCTATACAGGTATTGCGGTAGGGCATAACGATAGGCATGTGCGGGCATGGTTTGATGAAAGGCAGTATCAAACACGGCCACTTGTGGCAGGTCAGGGAAGAGTGTCAGTGTGGCTTCAATGCCCAGCAGGTTGGCCGGATTGTGCAAGGGGGCTAGGGCAGCCGCATCGCGGATGGCCTGTAATAGCTCTGGTGTGATGGCTTCTGCCTTGGTAATTTTTTCCCCACCGTGTACCACGCGGTGACCAATGGCTTGTGGGCTGTAATTGGCCAAGCGCTCCAGAATGGTTTGCAAGGCCTTGCTGTGGTCGGCAAACGGGATATCCAGTAATAAAGGCTCATTGCCAATGGTGGTACCTTTTACCCGGGCATTTTCCGCGCCCAGGTTTTCAGCCAGCCCATGAATGCGGTAACCCAGTTGCTCCGAAATTAACGCATATTTAATGGATGAGGAACCACAGTTAATGACCAGTACCGATGCAGACATACACACACTCTTGTTCTGTTGTATTTAGGCTAAAAGCCATTTAAACCAAGTTTTTAGCAAATCAGGAATAGAAGATACTGCAAAAATGTTACAAATGCTGTGCGATGACGTGGGTAGGTCTTACTAACTGGGCATTTAGCTGAATCAGGGCAATAAAAAACCGGGCTATTAGCCCGGTTTTTATACATCCGGTGATATTAGTGACGAATCTGGCCATCACCCAGCACAATCCACTTTTGCGAGGTCAGGCCTTCCAGGCCCACCGGGCCACGGGCATGGATTTTATCGGTAGAAATACCAATTTCTGCACCCAGGCCATATTCAAAGCCATCGGCAAAGCGGGTAGAGGCATTTACCATCACTGAACTGGAATCCACTTCACGCAGGAACTGGCGTGCAACGGTGTAGTTCTCGGTCACAATCGCATCGGTATGGTGAGAACCATACTTGTTGATATGATCAATGGCTTCTTCCACACTATCCACTACTTTAATGGCCAGCACTGGTGCCAGATATTCGGTGTACCAGTCGTCTTCACTGGCCGCAATTACCTGCTTGCCCAGAATTTGCTGGCTGCGCTCATCACCACGCAGCTCTACGCCTTTTTCGGCATATAGCTCTGCAATAGTCGGTAGAAAATCTTCCGCCACAAGCTGGTCAACCAGCAGGGTTTCCATGGCGTTACATACGCCATAGCGGTGTGTTTTAGAGTTAAAGCAAATCGGCAGTGCCTTTTGCAGGTCAGCCTGACGGTGTACAAATACGTGGCAGTTGCCATCCAGGTGCTTGATGACCGGAATACGTGCCTCGTTGCTAATACGCTCAATCAGCCCTTTACCACCACGCGGTACAATCACATCCACATATTCAGTCATGGTAATTAAATGACCAACCGCAGCACGGTCCTGCGTATCAATCACCTGTACACAGTGCTCCGGCAGGTGCGCAGCGCGCAAGCCATTCTGGATACAGGCAGCAATGGCCTGGTTGGATTCAAAGGCTTCGGAGCCTCCGCGCAGGATGATCGCATTGCCGGATTTTAGCGCCAGGGAGGCAGCTTCCAGTGTCACGTTAGGGCGGGATTCATAAATCATCCCCACGACGCCCAGTGGCACGCGCATTTTGCCAATCTGGATGCCGCTTGGGCGATAGGCCAGGTCGGTAATCACACCAACCGGATCAGTCAGGTTAAATACATCCTTTAAGCCTTGCAGCATGCCATCAAAACGGGCAGGGGTCAGTTCCAGGCGATCCAGCAGGGCAGCATCCAGCTCACGTGCCTTGCCGTTTTCCATGTCTTTGGCATTGGCTTGCAGGATGTGATGGCGGCCAGCTTCCAGGGCATTATAAATGGCAGATAAAGCAGCATTCTTCTTTTCTGTGGGAGCACTCGACAGCACCCGTGCGGCAGCACGTGCTTGTTGCCCTAACGTTTGCATGTAGTGGTTGAGTGATCCAGTCATTTATATTTCCAGTTACGATTAAATTCGGGAAACTATTTTACCAGCCTTCTCTGATAAGTGGTATGCTGTTTGTAAGGTTGTTGATTTTAAATAAAATGGTAAATATCCTGTCCGATTTCAGTGTTTGTTTATCCGATTTGTATTAATTTAGTGTTCCCTGCGCTGTTCATTTTGCTTTAAACTATGGTATACCTATATAGGAAACATGGCCTGTCAATACAGCTTGCTTTGTGACGGTTAGGGTTTCTTTGGTTCTAATACCTTGATAATGTAATAAATAAGTGGGTAACGGGTTCAATGGATGACGGTTACTGACCAACTAGACAATCCACGCAGAAGTTTGTATGGGTAGCGTGGCGAGACAAGGAGTGTAGTTATGAATGCCGTATGTGCGGTAAGGCAACAGGATATGCACGACAGCTTGATCCCAGTATCTCGACCTTATTC
>JASLIR010000440.1 GCA_030152125.1 Alkanindiges sp. | reverse complement strand
TGGTACGGGCTCTGTGCACTTTTAAATACACCTGCACTGTCAATCAGCAACAGGCTTTGCGTATCGAAGAAGTATTGTGCGGCATATAGACCCACAATAGCCCCACCCAAGGAGTGACCGGCAATATTCAGGTTTTTATTGATGCCAGCTGCTTCGGTAAAACGGCGTAATGCTTCGGCCAGGTTGGGTACTTGCAGGTCATATTCTGCTGGCACTTTGGTATCGCCATGTGCAGGCAGGTCAGGAATAACCACGTGGTAGTATGGGGTCAGGTAACGTGCAACGCGGTTCCAGTTATCACGGGTACCAGATAAGCCGTGTACCAGCAGAATGGTTGGCTTGGCTTTATCACCGCCTTCACTAAAGCTCCATTCCACATCGCCTACTTTAAGGGTGCGGGTGCTTAAGCCAGCCCATGCGCGTTCTTCCTGCAGGGTTTGCTGGAACAGCTGGGCATTATTGCTGGCGGGAGCTGCATGAACGGCAGGAATTACACTGCATACACTGAGTGCTAGTGCAATAGGGGCAAGGGATGCTGCGAATTTTTTTAGCATTTTACGAATTCCTTTCAAGGTAAAAGAGCAGGCCTGAATATTTCATAGCGAGAGTAACATATCGTTTTTTGCTTGCGTTGACCAAAATGGTTTTTTTTGCTGCATTGCAGCCAATAGCTGGAGTTTTATGCTAATTGGTTGATCATTATTGTGTTTTTATTGATGGTTCTTTAGAAATATAAAAACCCCAGCATTTTTCATCCTGAAATGCTGGGGTTTTTTGAGCTTGCATCCGGTGCAATCTATCCATTAATTCCTGCGATGAATCTTCCTTCGGGCTTATCCGTGCCTGTTTCCCTGTATCGCCCGTGCATCATGCTACAGGATGACCAGGCAAGCTAGCGGCAGAAACGCCATTGCATGTACGTTTTTGCTTACAAAAATAAATAATCCAGCATATTTTCATGTAGGCGCAGGGATGCTACAAATGCGCTGGCGTGATATCTTGGTGTGCTTTTAAAATATAGACCGTTTCTAACATACAGATTTTTATTTTTTTTTGATTAAAAATTGTGGATTTTAAGATGATGGCACTTAATGCCATGCAAGGAAAGTTTGATGTTAATGAGTATAACTGCTGAACAGGCACAGCAGGTATTTCCCGATGCAAATTCGCAAAAAGCGGCAAAAAAACTCTCCAGAGCGGATGACTGGAAAAATAAAGGGGCATCCAGCCAGCAATGGGTCTGGGGAGAAATTACCGGCAGTGCCATCTATCAAAGTGCCATTTATTTACCTGAACTGAAATTTGAGTGCAGTTGCCCCAGCTTTAAGCGGCCCTGTAAGCATGCATTGGGTCTGCTGTTGTGCTATGTGGAGCATCAGGGACTATTTCCACTTGCCGCTGAAGACGCTGCCTTACCGGAGCGGGTACAGAAGTGGGTTGAGAAAAAGCAAAAGGCGCTTAAAAAGGCTGACCCGGATGAGCCAGCAAAAGAGGTAGACCTTGAGGCCCGCGCCAAGCGACTGGCCGCCCGCGAGAAAAAAGTAGACGATGGCTTGCAGGCATTGCAGTTATGGTTGCAGGATTTGTTGCGTATGGGGCTGGCCAAGGCCAGAACAGAAAACTACCAGCTGTTTAACCAGATTAATGCCCGCCTGACCGATGCGCAGGCCGCAGGGCTTATTCCCTGGGTGGATGCCCTGCAAAGTGCCCTGTTTAGCCCGCACTGGCAACAGGATAGCCTGCCATGGCTGGGGCGTTTAAATCTGGTGGTGCAGTTATGGCAGCGCCGTACCCGGTTGGGTGATGCGTTATTGGCCGAGCTAAAACAGGTGCTGGGCTTTAATGTGCCGACCGACCAGTTGGATGCCTTGCCTGTGGTGACCCGGGCGTACTGGAATATGGGTATTAAGCTGGGCGAGTTAGGCAATAATAAAGGACGTTACCGCCGCCAGTGGTTATGGCAGGCTGAGACGCAACAGGCCACCATGCTGCTGGATTTTGAAATAGGCGGCTTTAGCAGCTTCCCTTTGGCGTTACCATCCGGCCTGCTACCACAATTGTCTCTGCAGTATTATCCGTCACCCACGCCCATGCGGGCCAGACTGGCAATAAACAGTCCAATATCGGCTATTTCACCAGCTTTGCCAGCGGGTACTCAACCGCAAAGGGCTTTTGCTACTTTTAGCCAGGCCCTGCAACAGCATGCTGTACGCCTTGAACAAAACCCCTTGTTGCTGACCGATTTCTGGTTGCTGGACCCTGTGCATTTTCTGCTACAGGATGACCAGCTGTTTGTACTGGATCAGCACTTACAGCACCTGCCAGCCGTATGCAGGGATAACTGGGGGTTACTGGCCGTTGTCGGGCAGGAGGCTTGTCTGCTGGCGGCAGAATGGGATGGTCAACAGTTATCTGTGATCAGCGTCTGGCAGGATGGCCAGTTAACCGGGTTTTGATAGCCAAGTAAGCGCACCATAAAAGAGTTGAGAATGCAAACGACAATAAGCCAGTTTTTACATGACGTGGCCTTGCAGGTCACCTTGGGCAGTCAATATCAGCCAGCCATGGCATTACCTGTGCCACTTGAGCAGTTTCTACAGGCGCTAGGCCCGGGGGAGCAGCCGGAAAAAGAACAAACGACCTTACAGTTGCTAACGGCACTGGAGTTATACCGGCGCGCTGGCTACCAGCCTGCAGCGTTGAGCAGCCCGCTGCAGTTACAGGCTACCTGCGAGGCGGTGCCGGTTGCTTTTATTCCACCCGCGTTGCAGCAAATGTTCCGGCAGATGCAGGAAGCACGATTTACCGGTTTGCCCTTATTGCTGTGGAAGCAGTGGTTACAGGTTAATGCGGGCATACAGGCCAGTGTGCCGTATGCGCTTATCCCATCGTTTCTGACAGTTTTTGCTGCGCTGCCCGAATTGCAGCCGCTGGCCTTTAGGCTGCTTAATGTCAGGGCGCGCTGGCTGGCTACCCGGCAGGCGGTATGGCAGTGGGCCACTGTGCCAGTAGAAATTGACGTACAGCCCATTGTTGCTGTAGCGGATGCCGATACGCAAAAAGATGTGGTACCAGCAACACAACAGTGCTGGACTGGGGCAAGTGATAAAGTACAGTTACTGTTTTTTCGTGTGTTGCGTCAACATCAGCCTGTGCAGGCAAGAATCTTTTTGCAACAGCAATGGCTGCAACTGGCGGCGGAACAGCGTGAGAAGTTGCTGGAACTGCTGGCAACAGGGCTGGAGCCCAGCGATAGTGACTTCCTGCAACAGGTTCTGGCGGAAGATAGAAGTGCTTATGTGCGCCAGCAAGCCTTATTGTTACAGGCCAGCTTACCGCAAAGTACGGCCTGTCAGGGCTTGCAGCAGTTATTTACACAATGCGTGTCGCTGGATGCCACTGGACAGCTTCAACTACAGTTGAATGCAGCCCTGTGGCAGCAATGCCAGCCGTTTGGTATCGATAACAAGGCCATCAGCATTTATTTACGGCAGAGCAGCTTCCGCCGTTCTGGCCTTGGCCAGCAAGGTTTAAGTATTCACTTACTATGCAGCCTGTTTCCCCTGGCTTGCTGGCAGGCTGTATATGCCGATATTGCACAATGCCTGGCTGCTATTGAAAAAAGCATCTGGCGCGAGGCGATGTTACTGGGCGTGATGCATGCCAGCATTAACCAGAAAAACCAGGCATGGGCTGATGCCCTGATAACGCATGCTTCAGCTTTTCTATTACAGGCCGAATGTATGTATGAGCAGGGCGAGTTGATGAAGCTGGCAAGTCCCGCATTGCGTGATAGCCTGGTGCTTGCCCAGGTAGATGCTTTTGCCAGTAGTTATAGCTTTGAGCAAATACAAAAAAGCTGGGATAGCGCATTTAGCAGCCTGAGTCAGCGTGTTGATGCACAGTTGCTGAGTGATGAGATGGCCTCAGTTTTATTGTTGCGCTCGGAAAAACAGAACATACGCTACAACAATGGCTTATATATTAAAGAGCTATTAAGCCTTGTGGCAGCCCCAGCCTGGTTACAGCAGCATGTGACGCAGTTTGAGGGGGAGCAGCTAGGGTTGCTTAACCTGCGCACATCACTTATCGCACAGGCCGGGCATAGCGCCTGATGAATGAAGCAAAGAAATCAAAAAAGGATAGATGATATGAACGATAGCAGCACTAATCAGGTATTACGTGCCAAGGCGGAACATCAGTTTGCGCATGAGCTGGCTGCACTTAAAGCGCACGACAAACAGGCCCGCCCACCACAGTGGCAGTTGTCACCACAGGCCGTGGTGGATTATCTGGTGGGGACAACCTTGCCGGATGGCACTGAAATTAGCCCCAAATATATTGGTAACCGCCGCCTGATGGAAATTGCGGTTGCCACGCTGGCAACCGACCGTTCGCTGTTATTGCTGGGTGTACCGGGCACAGCCAAATCGTGGGTATCCGAGCATCTGGCAGCGGCAATTTCCGGTGATAGCGGGCTGCTGGTACAGGGAACTGCAGGAACCAGCGAGGATGCCCTGCGTTATAGCTGGAACTATGCCTTGCTGCTGGCAAAAGGGCCCAGTCAGGATGCGCTGATTCAAAGTCCCATGCTGAATGCCATGCAGGCTGGCAAGATTGCCCGCATTGAGGAACTGACCCGCATCCCGGCTGATGTGCAGGATACGTTGATCACCCTGCTTTCCGAAAAAACCCTGCCCGTACCCGAACTGGGTATTGATTATCAGGCTGTAAAAGGCTTTAACGTGATTGCAACGGCAAACAACCGCGATAAAGGGGTGAATGATTTGTCATCCGCCCTGAAGCGCCGTTTTAACGTGGTGATTCTGCCGCCACCGGCGACTGTGGATGATGAGGTGAATATTGTGCAGCAGCGACTTGCTTCTTTAGGCAAGGCACTGGAGTTACCGCCGATTCAGCCTGTGCATGAGCAGATTAACCGGCTGGTGACGGTGTTCAGGGAGCTACGCGAGGGCAAAACGCTGGATGGCAAGCAGAAGCTGAAAATGCCAAGCGGCAGTTTGTCCACAGCCGAGGCAATTTCGGTGATGAGTCACGGCTGGGCCATGGCAGCGCATTTTGGTGATGGCCAGCTGTCGGCGCATGACCTGGCTGCGGGCTTGCAAGGCGCTGTGCTGAAAGATCCGGTGCAAGACCAGTTACCCTGGAAAGAATATCTGGAAACCGTGGTGAAGGAGCGTGAGGGCTGGCAGGACCTGTATCAGGCATGCCGTGAGCTGGGCTAACCGGACGAAGTGGATTGAGATGACAGCATGATTCATTTATTAGGCATCCGCCATCATGGGCCCGGTTCGGCACGCAGTGTGCTGGCAGCATTACAGCGTATCCAGCCAGACTATATTTTAATTGAAGGGCCCAGCGATGCTGATGCGCTGATTGAGCATGTCGCGCATGCAGAGCTGGTGCCACCAGTGGCTTTGCTGATAAACACGCCCATTCAAAAGCAGGAAAAACCGCAAGCGGCTTTTTATCCCTTTGCCGAGTTTTCGCCAGAGTGGCAGGCCATGCGTTTTGCGGTTGCGCAGCAGATACCGGTCAGTTTTATGGATTTGCCCTGCCTGCATGCCTTTGCCATTGAGGCAGAGTGGCAGGCCAAAATAGCGGCAGAAGCGGCGCAGGCAACAACTGATGAGTCTAATGTACAGCAGGGGGAGGAGACTGGAGAGACTGAAACTGCTGATGTACTGTCTGAACGGTTGATGGACCCCATTCAGTTGCTGGCTGAGCAGGCGGGTTATCAGGATGGCGAGCGCTTCTGGGAGCATCTGGTAGAACAGCAGCCGCATGCCGGTGATGTATTTCCGCTGATTGGTGATGCCATGCAGGGGGTGCGTGAATACATCGAAAGTGGTTATAGCACAGCTTACCTGCAGGGTTTTGAGCACTACCGCGAGCAGTTGCGCGAGGCCTCTATGCGCAAGCTGCTGCGGCAAATTGAAAAAGCGGGCTATCAGAATATTGTGGTGGTGTGCGGGGCATGGCATGTGCCGGCACTACGCGATTTAAAAAAGACCTTAAAAGCAGACACGGCAGTGTTAAAAGGCTTGCCCAAGGTTAAAACCGAGGCCGCATGGATTGCCTGGACACATGGCCGCCTAAATCGCAGTAGCGGTTATGGTGCCGGTATTGAGGCTGCTGGCTGGTATGCACACTTGTGGAAGCACTATGCAGCAACACCGCAGGGCATGCCGGTGGATGGGCAAAAAATCAGTATCGACTGGCTCAGCCGTTTTGCCCATTTGTTACGTGAACAGGGGCATGATGCGTCCAGCGCCCAGCTGATTGATGCAGTGCAGCTGATTCAGGCTTTGTTAAGCCTGCGTGGGCGGCATGTGCCGGACCTGGATGACTTACAGGAAGCGATTGTTAGCGTATTGCACCATGGGTATGAATTACCACAGCCCCTGTTAAAGCAACTGCTGATTGATGAAAGACTGGGGCAGGTGCCGGATACATTGCAAACCCTGCCCATCCAGCAGGATTTTATGCAGCAATGCAAAAGCTACCGTTTTAAGCTGGAAGCACCGCACCGCGATATTGAGCTGGATTTACGCGTACCGTTTGACCTGGCCAAAAGCCAGTTTTTGCATCGCCTCAAACTGTTGGGCCTGCACTGGGCCGCGCTGGATAGCCGTCAAAAAGGTCGCGGCAGTTACCGGGAAAACTGGACCCTGTCCTGGCAGCCGGAAAATGCCCTGTACCTGAATGAAATGTCAGTCTGGGGTAATAATATTTACAGTGCGGCACGGGCTTACCTGCATGAGCGGCATCAGCAAACGACCCAGGTGGCCGAACTGGCCGAAGCCATTGAACAGATTTTACTGTCTGCACTGGATGACAGCCTTGGGCCTGCCTTGCAAAAGCTGGATGAGCTATCCAGCCAGCAGCATGACCCGATTATACTGATCAATGCGCTGACGCCGTTGGCCAATGCCTTGCGCTATGGCAGTGTGCGTGCCTTTGATCCGGTGCTGCTACAGCAGATTATCCAGCGCTTCGCCTTGCGTATCAGCATTGCCCTACCATTGCACTGCCAGAATTTAAATGATGAGGTGGCCATTGAGCGGGTAAAGCAACTGAACAAATTTTACCAGTTGATTGACTTGCTGGATGCAGAAGATTTAACCCGGGAATGGCACAAGCTACTGCTAAAGCTACTGGATATGCCGGCGTTGCATGGTTATTTGCAGGGCTGGTGCTGCCGCTTTGCCCGTGAGCAGCATTTGCTGGACGAGGCTCAGGCGCGTACCCGTTTTGCCCATGCCTTGTCGGCAGGGCAATTACCGGAGCATAGTGCGGCCTGGTTTGAAGGCTTTATGACCGATCAGGCTTTATTGTTGATTCATGATGATAGCCTGTGGCAACTGGTGGACGCCTGGTTAATGCAATTACCGGAGCAACAGTTTGTTGAATTATTACCGTTGCTGCGGCGTACTACCTCAAGTTTTTCCAGCCCCGAACGGCAGCAGCTGGCGCAGAAATCGGCACAGGATGGCCAGCTTAGCCAACAGGCACAGGTGTTGATAGATGTGGATGAAACGCGTGGCCAGCGCATGCTGCACGCGTTGCAACAATGGCTTGGTATGGCAACCACTACCGGGCAGGCAGCGGCAGGAAACACAGCACAGGAGCAGGCAGGGTGAATATAGCTGAACATGAAAGGCGCTGGCGTCTGGTGCTTGGGGAGTCGCCTGCACAGGGTAGCCAGTGGGATGCGGCAGACGCTGCAATGAATCAGGCACTGAGTACACTGTATGATGCCAATACGCAGGATCGCCGTGGTGGCCTGGCGGCATCTTCGCCTAAAATTGCCAAATGGCTGGGGGATATCCGGCAATACTTTCCGGCATCGGTGGTCAAGGTGATGCAGCGGGATGCACTGGAGCGACTGAATTTACAGCAAATGCTGCTGGAGCCGGAGTTGCTGGCTACGGTGGAGGCAGATATTCACATGGTCAGTACCCTGATCAACCTGAATCACCTGATGCCTGCACAAACCAAGGAAACTGCACGGCAGGTGGTGCGCAAGGTGGTAGATGAACTGGAACGCCGTTTGTCGCAGCCCATGCAGCAGGCAATTAGGGGCAGCCTGAATAAGGCACAACATAGCCGCAGGCCCAAACGTGTTCAGGATATCAATTGGTCGCGTACCATCCGGGCAAACTTAAGACATTGGCAGGAAGACTATCAAACTATTATTCCGCATCAGTTGCATGGCCACCCGAGGCAGCAGTCCGGTTTAAAGGACATTGTGCTGTGTGTGGATCAAAGTGGCTCCATGGCGCCATCGGTGGTGTATTCCAGCCTGTTTGCCGCGGTGCTGGCCAGCATCCGCGCGGTGAATACCCAGATGGTGGTGTTTGATACGGCAATTGTGGATTTAACGCCATTGCTGGCTGACCCGGTGGATGTGCTGTTTGGTACCCAGCTGGGTGGTGGTACCGATATTGCCAAAGCCTTAAAGTATTGCAGGCAAAAAATTAGCCGGCCTGAACACACCATTTTTGTACTGGTAAGTGACCTGTATGAGGGTGGGGATTCCCGGCAAATGTTAAAACAGGCGGCAGAGCTGGTAAGCAGTGGGGTGCAGGTGATTGCCTTGCTGGCATTATCAGATGAAGGCGCGCCTTTTTATGATGCCAACCATGCCAGCAAGTTTGCTGAAATGGGAATTCCTACCTTTGCCTGTACCCCGGACCAGTTTCCGGAACTAATGGCCGCAGCCATTGAACGGCGTGATATTCAGCAATGGCTGTCGCAGCAGTCTGCCAGCGCACCTTAACGGATATTAAGGTGTGCTGGTTGCTACCGGCAGGGGGCGCTCGGTCAGTTGCTGGTTGCTGACACCAGCGTAAAACACTACCAGCTTAACGGGTATATCGCCATTATTGCGCCCATTATGCAGGGTGTTAACCACTTCCGCGATGGCATCCCCGGTTTTTAATTGCTTGATCTGCCCATCTTTCAGCCTGACATCCAGCTGGCCCTGCAAAATATAGCCAAATGACGGCGCTGGATGTTTATGCCAGCCGGTTTCGGCCTGGGGTGCAATCTCAATCAGCATGCCGGTCACTTCCGCCTGACCCGCAGGGTAGGTGATGGGACTGCCGTCCCAGCTTTGTTGTGTTTTAAGAATCGTCTGGCTTTTAATCCCGGTTGCAGGCTCCAGAGCATGTGCTGCTGGTTGCAGCAGGAATAGTCCCGGGATCATTAAACAGGCGAAGGCCTTTGCTTTAATCATTGTTCTTCCTTGTGTTGGTGATTTGAGGTGGATGTTTTTTAAGCGTTATATTTGTTCTTATAGCATGCAGGTAGCGTCATCGGTACTGTGATCGTCTGACAAGTTCTGCATTTACAAGATTATTTTCTCCTTTAGCATGGTTCAATTTGTATTTTATTTAATCTGATGAACTGAAAGTACTCGAAAAAAACTGGTGTTTGGATTATAGATAGCAACCTGTCGGATTAGTTGGCGCCTGTTTGCATGAAAATTCATCATCTTAATTGTGGTTCACTGTGTCCAGTCTGTAAAAAGCTGCTACAAGGCTCCGGCGGCTGGCTGGAACCGGCAAGCATGTGCTGCCATTGCCTGCTGATTGAGTCTCCGGATGGTCTGGTACTGGTGGATACCGGTTTTGGGGTAAATGATATTGTAAAGCCACAGCAACTGGGCTTGTCGTTCCGGGTGGTTTCCCAGCCACAACTGAAAATAGAAGAGACTGCGGTTTACCAGATTAATAAACTGGGCTTTACGCGCAGTGATGTCAAGCATATCGTGCTGACCCACCTGGACCTGGATCATGCCGGTGGACTGTCCGATTTTCCAAGTGCCCATGTACATGCGCACTATCATGAAATAGATGCAGCCTTGGCGCCGCAACACTGGAAAGAAAAAGCCCGTTACCGTCCACACCAGTTTTGCCATCAGCCAAAATGGCAAAATGTGATTGATAGTGATGAAACATGGTTTGGTTTTGATCAGGTGAAACGTTTAAAGGGCGTTAAATCCGATATCCTGCTTATTCCAATGGCGGGGCATACCGATGGCCACTGTGGAGTGGCGATACGTTATGCCAAAGATAAATGGCTGTTCCATGTCGGTGACCTGTATATGGATCGCCGTAGCCTGAGTAACAGCCAGCCAAAGACTATTCGCAATATTGAAAATATGCTGGCCAGGGACAATGCATTACGCCTGAGTAATTTAAGAAAAGTAAAACAGTTGCTTGAGCAGCATGCAGACCAAGTGGAAGTATTTTGTGCCCATGATATGAGCGAGTTTTTAAATTATAAATGACGGCTGGGGCGTAAGGCTGTCTAGATGTATATGCCAGAGCCCTAAACAGGGCCTTGGCATGATCCGCATACAAGATATCCGGATACACTATGCCAGGGTAGGCACTCAACTATCGGACTAGTCGCCATGTTCCAGTGCAGACAGGCGACGAATAATCACCTCATATTCCGCACGAACCTGTTGCTGGCGTGCATCTATGGCTGCAATGTTCTGTTCTGCTTCGTTCACATTCTGCCGGTTTTCCGCCAGATTCTTTTGCAGGGATTGTGGAATGGGCTGCTGTTGCCGCTCAAAGTTGGCCGCCAGGGCAATATTACCGGATAGCGTGGCTTGCAGACTGATCAACTGGGTCATCAGATAACTGCGCCGGCTGGTCATATCTGCCAGAACCTGATCACGCTTGGCCGCTGCTGCCACCGAGGAGCCATAAGTTCTCTTTAAGTCCAGGTCGGCATTCTTTTTGGCGGTTGCTGCATCACGCTGGGCTTTTTGCAGTGCATATTGCTCGGCAGAATAGGGCGATACCCGCTTTACCACCTGCATGTTTTTGTCCAGTGCCTCGTAGCCATATTTCATTTGCTGTTCGCTAATACTGCTGCTAAGGGTGGGCTGGCCTTCACTGTTGTAAAAACGGTACCAGCGAATTTTAGGCTGCTTTAATGCCGGTTGCGTGGCAGAGCCACTGCTATAGTAATCATTATAGTCTGCGGCAATGGCGTTGGTTGTGACCCCAATGCTGGATAAAAGAATGCAGGAAAAAGTGTATAACAGCTTTGCCGGTGCAGTCCGCTGGTAATGTTTATTTGTCCCGTTGTTCATATATTGCTCTTGTTGGCGGTGATGGCTAAAGCCCGAATCCCTGCATTTTAGCAATTTATATTCTAAGTAAGCTTAGCGCTATGTTCAACGAAAAAATTGTGTAAAAGCGATTAAATAGGCATTTCAAATCGGTTTTTGTTGGTGCGTAGAGTAACTTGAGGATTAGCAGGAAAAAAATATGCCTATCCTTGACTTGAGAGGCACTTCTGCATTGGCAAAATCAGTATAACTGTGCTAAAAGGTGCAAAGGAACTTGTAATGTAAATTACGGTCACAAAATGACTGTAATGGTAAGGCTTGACACACGGGAAGATTACGCGAAATGGAAGAGAATTTTACTGGCCTGAAAGTCATGGTAATTGACGACTCTAAAACGATTCGTCGTACCGCAGAGACATTGCTGCAAAAAGTGGGTTGCACTGTTTTAACGGCTGTGGATGGGTTTGATGCCCTGGCCAAGATTGCAGATTCTAATCCGGATATTATCTTTGTTGATATTATGATGCCGCGTCTGGATGGCTATCAGACCTGTGCGCTTATCAAGAATAATCAGACTTTCCAGAAAACCCCTGTCATCATGCTGTCAAGTAAAGACGGCCTGTTTGATAAAGCCAAGGGTAGAATTGTGGGTTCTGATGAGTACCTGACCAAGCCGTTTAGTAAAGAAGAGCTGTTTGGCGCCATCAGACAATACGTCAATATCTGATTAGGAGGGCAACATGGCTCGTATTTTGATTATTGACGATTCACCTACGGAAACATTCCGTTTCCGTGAAATCCTGAATCGTCATGGGCATCAGGTGCTGGAAGCGACCAATGGTGCGGATGGTATCAGCATGGCCAAGGCCGAAGTGCCAGACCTGATTTTAATGGATGTGGTCATGCCGGGCATGAATGGTTTTCAGGCTACACGCCAGTTGAGTCGTGCAGATGAAACCAAGCATATTCCCATTGTGATTGTAAGTACCAAGGATCAGGAAACCGACCGGGTGTGGGGTAAGCGGCAGGGAGCTCAGGACTATTTAACGAAGCCAGTTGATGAAAATGAGTTAATAAAGCTGATTAATAAACTATTATCGGTGGCTTAGTTATGGCAGCTCGAGGATTCATTGAGCTTTTAAGATTGGCTGATCGTGGGCGTCAGAAACAGCTTGGTGGCACGGAAGCACAAATCAATCGCTGGTCCGGCATTGCGTTTAGCATGTCGGGATTTAATTTTATCGCCCCACTGGGCGAAGTGGCCGAGGTTATTCCGGTTCCATCGTTTAGCAGTGTACCGAATGCGAAGCAGTGGATGCGTGGTTTGGCCAATGTGCGGGGCCAGTTATTGCCATTGACAGATTTGTCTTCTTTCCTGCAGCTACCTGCGAAAGAGGCGGTCCGGCAGACGCAAAGCAAGGTCATTATTATTGACCATGCATCTTATTATTGTGGTCTGGTGGTTGATCAGGTACTGGGTATCCAGCATTTTAACAAGCAGAGTTATTTTGCTGCCACGCCAGATTTGCCGGCAAGTTTGTCGCCTTATGTCAAAGGGCGTTTTGAACAGCATGGAAAGCCTTGGAATGTTTTTTTGTTCAGCCAGTTGATAAAAGATCAACGTTTCTTGAGTGCGTCTGAATAAAAACCTTAATGGGTTTAGTCGATAAAGGATTAAGGGGAGTTGTGGTATGAGCTTAAGGTTTGGCAAGAATAATGCCATAGCAGCAGGAGGCGGCTCAAAAAAAGCGGCTGGTAAGGCACAGTGGTTGCAGGCAGTGCAGACCTACTGGGATAAAACAGCATCAACCTTTGGTGACCCAAAGCAGGCAAAGCCAATGCTGTGGGTTGGTGTGGTTGGTCTGGTTGTCACCCTTCTTTCGATTATCTACTTGTTTATTAATGTTCCGAATAGTACCAGCCTGACCCGTGATGTGGGTGAGCTGCGCTTGTTATCGCAGCAGATTTCCCGTTATGCCACGGTAGCCTCTGTTTCCGGTGACCCTCAGGCGGCACAGAAGCTTAAGGAAGCCCAAACCCTTTTTAGTGGTAACCTGAAGGCAGTACATAAAATTTATGGTACTTCTTCCGATACCATCAAGAGCGTTGATAAGCAATGGTCAAACATCAATACCGGGGTTGACCTGATTCTATCTAACCAGAAAACCGTAAATGGCCTATATGATATTGGCGTGAGTATTTCCGATGCAATTCCGGATATTCAGGACAAATATAATAAAGTAGTGAATGGACTGGTTGCTTCCGGTGCGCCAAGCACCCAAGTTGCACTGGCAAAAAATCAGGTGTGGTTAACAGAGCGTATTCTGCGTTCGGTAAAATCCGTACTGGCTGGTGATGAAGATTCTGTTGCTTCCGGTGATATTTTTAGTAGTGACATCGAAATGTTTGGTCAGTACCTGAATGGTCAGTTACAGGGTGACAACTCGCTGGGTGTTCCGATGGTGGATAATCCGGCCTTGCGTCCCGTGTTAATTGATATTAAGGATACCTATGACAATGTGATTGCCAAGGCAGCCAGTAAGGTGTTTGTAAGCTCGCCTCAGGTCATGCAGGTACGTAGTTCTGCAAACAACGTATTTAAAGAGTCTGACCAACTGCTGACCAATCTGGACGAATTATCCGAAAGTATCAGTTTTCGCTATAACAACTGGTTTCCTGGGCTTATCTTTATTCTGGGTCTGTTAGCCATTGTTTACTCCTTAAACCGTTTGTTCCTGTTGCGTTCGCAAATTGACGTGGCACGTGCCAAAAAAATCCAGGAAGAAAACGACCAGAACCAGACCGCGATTTTGCGTCTGCTGGACGAGCTGGGTGATCTGGCGGACGGTGACCTGACCACCAATGCAACGGTATCCGAAGATTTTACCGGGGCGATTGCCGACTCCATTAACTTCGCGATTGACCAGTTGCGTGAACTGGTATCCCGAATCAACTCAACATCGGTACAGGTTGCGGATTATTCGCAGGGTACCCAGTCGATTGCCATGCAGCTGGCCGAATCTTCCGAGCATCAGGCACAGGAAATTGCCGGGGCTTCTGCGGCGATTAATGAGATGGCAGTGTCTATTGACCAGGTATCTGCCAATGCGATGGAATCTGCATCGGTTGCGGAACGTTCGGTTGATATTGCCTATAACGGGGCGGATGTGGTACAGCGTACCATTGAGGGTATGGATGTTATCCGTGAACAGATTCAGGAAACGTCGAAGCGTATTAAACGTCTGGGTGAATCTTCACAGGAAATTGGTGACATTGTATCGCTGATTAACGACATTGCCGACCAGACCAACATTCTGGCTCTGAACGCGGCGATTCAGGCGTCCATGGCGGGTGAAGCCGGCCGTGGTTTCGCGGTAGTAGCGGACGAAGTACAGCGCCTTGCGGAACGTTCCGCTGCGGCAACCAAGCAGATTGAAGGTCTGGTAAAAACCATTCAGAGCGATACCAACGAAGCGGTTATCTCCATGGAGCAAACCACCAGTGAGGTAGTGCGTGGTGCGCATCTGGCCAAGGATGCGGGTGTGGCGCTGGATGAAGTACAAAGCGTATCACGAAGCCTTGCTGACCTGATTCAGAACATTTCTGATGCAGCACGCCAGCAGGCAGCTTCCGCTGGTCATATTTCCAATACCATGAATATTATTCAGGATATTACCACCCAGACCACCACCGGTACTATTAATACCGCGAAGTCGGTAGGGGATCTGGCAAATATGGCTGTTGAATTACGTGCTTCGGTTGCCGGTTTTAAACTGCCAGACGATATGTAAATCGTTTAATTGACCATTGAGAGTGTCTTCATGGATGAAGTAAGACATCATAATAATCAGTCTCACCCGGGTGTACAGCTCGCCGGTTTATGGCGCACACTCATTGAAATGCGTACAGGTATGGTGTTGCCGGAGCGGCAGCACTCCCTGTTTGAACAGCGTATTTTAAACCTGATGACCAAACGCCGCCTGAGCGAGGAAAGCTATTACCAGCTGGTTTGCCAGAACAAGCTGGAATGGCAATGCCTTGCCGAGGCGCTGATGGTTCATGAAACTTCCTTTTTCAGACATGCGCCTTCGTTTGACCTGGTTGAGCAATACCTGATTAACAGCAATAAACCGGTCAAACTGTGGAGTGCTGGTTGCTCAACCGGAGAGGAAGCATGGTCGCTGGCGATGATGGCGGATCGTTTTTCCCTGTATGGTTATGAGGTGCTGGCAACAGATATCAGCCATCAGGCGCTGATGCAGGCCAAGCAGGGTGTTTATCCGCTCAGAAAGTCATTACAGGTTCCTGTACGTTTCAGGGATAGCTATGGCGCTGCCATGAGTGAAAGCCAATGGAAGGTTGATGACAAGTTACGGGCGCACGTTTTTTTCAGGGCATATAACCTGATTGATGTTTTGGGAGTACCATTTCGCAAGCTGGATATCATATTCTGTCATAATGTTTTGATTTATTTTAAAAAATTTGAGAGACGCGATATCCTGAACGCGCTGGTTCAGTGTTTGGGAAATGGGGGGATGCTGGTATTGGGTCCGGGTGAGGTGCTGGAATGGAAGCACCCTCAATTACAGAAAATTGAGAAGCCTGGCATTCTGGCATATGAAAAAGTCTATAACTAGTGCGGATTACAGCGTGTCAAAAACGGAAATAGGGCAACAGTCATTAATTGCATTAAGCTGGGTAATCGACTCGATTGACGAAACCCTGCTGGCTGCAAAAGCCTTGGTGCGTTCCGCCATTGCGCCTGCAGCTTTTCATGAAGTCACCAAAAGTCTGCATCAGGTGGCTGGCACGTTAACCATGACTGAGCTGGTTGACCCGCTGATTCTGGCGGAGTCCCTGGAGCAGTTATCGGCAGCCATTGCTACCAAAAGCATTGCCTTAAGTGCGAAAGAGCAGCTTAGTCATGGTATTGACGCCTTAAGCCGTGAATTGCATGTGATTCACCAGACCAAGCGTGCCCAGCCGCTGATTATTTACCGTACCGTTAAGACTATCAGGGATATTCTGTCCGCTGCCAATACAGGGCCCTCAGAAGGTATCGAAGATTCTACCGATGTACTGAGTGGTGAAACAGCATCCATTACGATTGCTACCACGCAGCCCCGCCTTGACTATAGCCTGTTTGTGGCGCCTGACCAGATTCAGGAAGTATTTGATGAAAATACCCGCAAAAAGATGATTCAGGGCTATCGCCATTTGCTGAATGAATATTTGTTGGACCAGAATAACCAGCAGACGCTGAAGGATATGCTGAAGGTGGCGCAGCATTTTGCTACCGGGGCCGATACCATTCAATATGCCGCCTTGTGGCGCATTGTCTCTACCCTGCATGAAGCCATGCTGGATAAAAAAATAGACCTGACGGCGGCAGACCTGAAGTTTTGCCTGATCCACCTGGAGCGTATGCTGTCGCAGGATGAGTTTGATGAAAGTTTTATTTTTGAAGTATTAAACCTGTTTGACAGCTTTAAGCTGGATCATGAGCTCACCTTGCACCAGCAGGCCATCGCCAAGGCGGTGGACAAAAATAACCTGCATTCCTCCATGGTGCTGGATAAAATTCTGGTGCTGGTTCATGAGGCGGTTGCGCAGTACCCGCAAGACCAGGCCATGTTTGAACAGTTACAGATTCGGCGCCTGTTGATTGAGGCCGTACGTTTACTGGAGCTCGCTGGCTGGCATGATATTGCCCAGCAGTTGGCACAGTTAGCGACCCAGTTGCTAAAACCGCTGTCGGTGATGTTATACCAGCAGATTGGCAGGGAACTGCGTGATATTGAAACGCATCTGGGTAGGCTAATTGGTGCCTTTGGTCAGTTATCTTCCCAGAATTATGAACTGGATGGGCAATTATTATTAAGTCAGGCGCATAATGCGGTATTGCGTGAAACGCGTGTACTGATTGAAGGCATTAAGGCCAGCTTTTTTGAATACAGTGCATTGCGTCAGGACGCTGGGCAGATACAGCAATTACCGGGGCGCTTTAACGAGTTAAAGGGCGTTTTTGTCCTGTTGGGATTGAATCGTCCAGTGCAGTTACTGGAAAAATTTATTGCGCTGATTCAACACGAGCTGCTAGACAGTGAAAGTGTTGCAAC
>JASLIR010000352.1 GCA_030152125.1 Alkanindiges sp. | reverse complement strand
CCCTGTAGTGCTGTTTGCCTCGTTTTCCGCAAGTTATGGTTTTAGAGAAACCGATATCAACCAGAACAGGGGTAACCGCATTCTGACCGAATTTGAACCAGGTATTAGCGGTGGTTTCTCCTTCGGTTTTGCATACTCCTTTAACTATGACGTATCTCTGACCATGTCTTACCAGCAAAGTTTTAACACTGGTAGCGAGTTTACTTTCTTTAACAGGTCAACTGGTGACAATGAATCGTCCAAGCCAGCTGACCAGACCAGTGCGTCACTGGCATTTTCCCTTGGTGTGCGTGTAACACCCAAAACGATTGTCAACGGTTCGGTTGGCTTTGGTCTGACCCAGGATGCGCCTGATGTTTCATTAGGGCTTTCTTTCCCGTTAGATTTCCTGGGTTTTGGGCGTGAAAACCGCTGAGGCATTCGGGTATGAAGTTAAACACTAGATTAAGACCCTTAACCTGTGCAGTGATGCTGTCCGGTATTTCCAGTCTGTCACATGCACAGCTGGGACAAAACCTTTCCGTTGATATTCGGGCTTTATCAATGGGAAATGCGGTTACTGCCGACCCGCCTGGTATTAGTGCTATCCACTTTAACCCTGCCGGTTTAACCAAAATTGATGGTTTGCAAACGGATGTACAGGGTTTGCTGGTGGATTTCAATATCCGCCGCGAGTTTGAAGCGCCATCGGGCTATAACGTATTTGGTTATTCTGATGACCCGATTGTCTGTGCGGATATCCGGGAAGGGCAGAAGAACTGTGCCGAGTTTAAAGATTATGCGGTGAGTAAGGTCGATCACCCGAGCTTATATGTTCCGGTGCTGCAAAAAATTGTAGACTGGCCAAAGGGATTGCCTTTGGCAGCGCCTCTGGCTGGTATTGCCTACAAGCCACCTGGCTCCAAGTTAACCTACGCTACAGCGCTGTATGCACCGCTGGTAGCAGGTTTTGGTTCGGTAGATGGAGACCCGGGTAACTTTATGGGCCAGCAGGTAGCCATTGAGCGTATTACCTATCTGTCACCTTCAGCTGCTTACAAAATTGATGATAACCTGTCGGTCGGTGCGTCTATCGGGATGTCTTATCAGGCCGTTGCGCTGAAAACGGATTTACGTTTTCCCAATGAACTGATTGGTGTATCGCGTCTTCTGGATGAAGACGTATGTGCTGCCTTTAAAGATAATGGCAACATTGTAAGTGACCTGCTGCTGTTTGGTATTTGTAATGCCAAAGAAAGTGTAGGGCCATTCAAGCGCTTCGGTACACTGGATGTGGCGCTGGAACAAAGTTTATCGCCTACCTATAACCTGGGTTTGTTGTGGGAACCGCGAGATGATTTTGCCTTTGGTATGGTGTACCAAAGTAGCAGCAAAATGAAACTGAAAGGGCGCTATGTTATCGATAATGCCAACGGTGGTCGGGAACTGGTACGTGCGTTAGGCTCATCGGTGACGGGTACTATTCTGGCTGCGATTCTGGGTTTCCCTTCCAGTATCCCGGAGCGTGAAACAGGCCTGCTGTCCATGAACCTGGAATATCCTGCACACTTCCAGACGGGTGTTAAATATAAGGTAATGCCTGACTTGCAGTTTAACTTTGACTTTGGCTGGACTGATTATGCCGCCTGGGACAAGTTTAACTTTCAGTTTGACCGTGAAGTCTCTGCCTTGCGTATTGCCAAACTGTTATCCAGTGATGTAAGCAATACCAGTTTAGGCTTGCCTTTAAAATTCCGTAGCCCCTGGAGCTGGGGAGTTGGTATGGAATATAGTGCGACTGACCGTTTAAAACTGCGCTTGGGCTATGAGCCGCGTAAGAGTGCGATTCCGGATGGCCGGCGTAATACGCTGGTGCCGATTAACAATGCGCAAATGTTTGGTGCCGGTATTGTCTACAAGTTCGATCCATATACTGACATTGACCTGACAATCATGCATTTACGTAGCCGTGATAACATTCCTGCCAACACCAGTGGTTTAGCAAACAAAACCGGTGTGGATAACTTGTTATTAAATCCTTATGCTGGTTTAAACGTAAAAACCAACACGAAAATTACCATTCTGGGTATTGCTTACCGTACAATGTGGTAAGCCTTCGCTAGGGATTTTGGTTATATAACATGAGTGGCATGAACTGGAAGCAATGTACACTGGCGCTATTACCCTTGATGGTTTCATCAGGGGTATATGCGGAGCGGGCCGGATTTTATACCATTGTTGGGCCTGATGGCCGCATTATGGTGATTGACCGCAATGCAGCAGCGGCTAGTAAATCTGAAAATGCCGACAAAAAGCCAAACAATGCCGTAACTGACCGGCAAGCCAATCCTGTTGAAGTACAGAAAGAGGTGGCAGCTCAACCTGCTACTTCTCCCGTTACTGTTGCTCCCTTGCCTCGCACTTCTGCCGCTGCTTCGTTAGAAGCTGCTTTTTTAGCGCAGCCTAAAAAAGTACCCGGTGCTGCTATTGAGACTGTTAAGCCTAGCCAGCCGGTAGTAGAACAGGGCAGTGTAAAACCTCAAGAGCTCATCGTTTTACCACCAGTTGCTAATACACAGAAGTCCTCCGTCAAGTCTGCGGTGTCTACCCAGCCACAGTCAGCAGTCATACCAGCAGCCCAAGTTGCTGTGCAGGGCCAGAAAAAGCAGCCTGTGCTTGAACAGAAAAGCGCTACGGTAACTGACAGCCCGGTCACTGTGATCGATGGTGAGAAATATATTCAAAGTGAGTATCTGGAACAAAAAGAATTTAACTTGGAAGGGAAAAAAAGGTTTTATTCCTTACCGGATGATTTGGGTGGCACACAGATTTTGCAACGTGAGAAAGGCGTTGATATGAATGTGTTTAAGGGACCTCAGGTAGAGGCTGCAAAAGTGGTCACCTTATCTAGGAATTACCAGAGAATAAATGCTGGTCAGGTGACAGAGCTTACCGGTGTACAATGTTTTACAAAAGATCAGCTGGAAAAAGCTAAACTGCTGAAGACTAAAGCGTCACTGGATTTCTGGCCGCGGCCCAGCTTTGAACCGAAATTTGATTTTGTGATTGCAGAGTTTGAATCGGTTATTTCTGATATTGAATTAACTTCTTATGCTGCTACAACCCGTAACCCGGTTTTTTATTGGCCCTTGCCTGTGTTTCTGGATAAAAATGCCTGTGTGCTAGAGGGTGTAAATGCTTTTTATCAGCGCAGTATGGCTGCAAATTCAATTCAGCATCAGGCAATTCAGGGGTTTTTACATGTACCAAATGGGGCAAAGTACCTGTTGTTGACACCTCTGGAATCTGCTGCTGATCTTTCTGATTTAAAGTTAACAAATAAAGGACAAGTCCGTTTAACGCCAATACGTTAATCTCAATATGGATATGGAATTATATGATGAAAATTGTTCCCGTTATGCCAAAACTACCCTTTGCAATGACGGCGCTCTGTTTACTGTTGAGCGCCTGTGGTGGAGGCAGTAATACTATTTCCGCTGATAATAACAATGGCACTGCGCAAAGCCTTTGCTCGGCATCAGATACGAACTGTGTCACTTTGGTGTTTGATGATACGCCGGTAGCTAATCTCTATTTTGAGTGTGGTGTATATTTTGGCCGGACCGGGAATACGGGTGTAGCGCGTTGCCCCATTAATTCTACTGCCAAGTTTTCCATTAAGTCGGCCAAGGGACGCAAGATTAACCTGGGTTCATATGTGGTAAAGCCGGTACGTACGATTAGTGCGACAGAGTTGCTGGATACCTCCCTGATACGGGTAAGTACCAAGGACTTGGCTGAGAGTATTCATACTAACACGCCAATTGGTAGCCTGAATGACGAAGCTGCGAAAACCGCAATTAATTTAACCCGCCTGATTCAATCTATTGGTTTGCAAAGTGAACCCTATATTGCCAGCGCACCAGTTAACCGCATCTTTATTGAAGATACATTGGTAAATGGTAGAAAGGCACAGGCTGCAAC
>JASLIR010000349.1 GCA_030152125.1 Alkanindiges sp. | reverse complement strand
CGGCGTGAATTCGGGTTGGTTTTAATTTCGTTGATCAGCCAGCTAATCTGGTCAAAACCATCCTGCGCATAACTGCCATCAGCATTCTGGCTGGCAGCAAAGTTACGCCACTGGTGACCATACACCGGCCCCAGTTCACCGGCTGGGCGGCCAAAGCGGGCAGTTTGTGGCGCCGTAGCCCATTCATCCCAGATGCTGACCTTGTTGTCCTGCAAATACTGCACATTGGTATTGCCGCTTAAAAACCACAGTAGCTCGATGGCAATGGAGCGGAAATGCACGCGTTTGGTGGTGAGGATGGGAAAGCCCTTGTTGAGGTCAAAACGCATCTGGTGACCAAACACCGAACGTGTGCCGGTGCCTGTACGGTCTGATTTTTCGCCACCCTGTTCTAAAACCAGTTGTAAAAAATCCAGATATTGTTTCATGGCAGCTCAACCGTAATGCAGTGACACCAGCGCAGGCGTCAGGTTTATTCAGAAGTGTGGGGCAGTATAACGCAATCTTGGGACTTAGAAAAAACAAAACGCCACGATCTGTGGCGTTTATTGTTGTGGTTTAGGGGGAGATGCATTAAAGCGTTTTGTTGGGGCCCCAGTCGTAAATGCGGCGGCGGTAGGCGTACCACAGCATCCATATACCGACCAGAATCATCGGGAAGCTGAGCAACTGACCCTTGGTGACCCAGCCCAGCAGGATAAAGCCCTGATCGGCATCCGGCTGGCGTACAAACTCCATGACAAAACGGGCAATACCATAACCCATCAGGAATACTGCAGAAACGGCCATGCGTGGACGCGGCTTGCTGCTAAACCACCATAGCACAATGAATAGCAATAAACCTTCACCCACTGCCTGATACAGCTGGGAGGGATGGCGCGGCAGCATCAGATACTGGCCTACCTGCTGCGCCAGACCAATCTGGTCGGGATTCGCCTGCAGGTATTGCTGATCAGCATATTGTGCGGTTGGAAAGCCCATCAGCCAGGAGTAACCCCCATCGGATACCCGGCCAAACAGCTCGCCATTAATAAAGTTGCCGATACGGCCAAACAGCAGGCCGGTTGGTACGCAGGGTGCAATAAAATCCAGGGTCTGGAAGGCGGTTTTGTTGTATTTGCGGGCAAAAAACACCATGGCCAGCACGACACCCAGAAAGCCGCCATGGAAGCTCATGCCACCCTGCTGGATTTTAAACAGGAATAGCGGGTCATCCAGAAACTGGCCAAACTCGTAAAACAGCACGTAGCCGATGCGTCCACCCAGAATGACGCCCATGGCACCATAGAACACCAGGTCGGACACCATTTCACTGGTCCAGTCACCGCGTACTTTAGCGCGATACAGGGCCAGGGCATAAGCAGCAGCAAAGGCCAGCAGGTACATCAGGCCATACCAGTGTATCTTGAAGATTCCCAGATCAAGCGCGACAGGATTAATATCAGGAAAAATGAGCATGTAGAGTCCATGGGTATTATTTGCAAATCAGGCGCATTCTAGCGCATTCTATATGACAAATTGTTAGTGTTTCTGTTGGGTGCTTATGTGTATTACTGCTTTTGCCTGGCAAGTATTGCCCGGCAAGCCTTTATTTCTGATCAGTAATCGTGATGAGTTTTATCACCGCGAGGCTTTAGCGCTGGCAGAGTGGGTAGACAGCCAGATTATTGCCGGGCAGGATGTGTCGTCGCACGGGACCTGGCTGGGCATCACCAAGCAGGGTAAGTGGGCCATTATCACCAATTTCCGCGAGCCGAATACAGGCGGTATCCATGAGCGCTCACGCGGCTTGCTGGTAACAGATTACCTGAATGGCACCCAGTCACCCATGCAGTTTGCACAAAGCCTGGCAGCCGTGCAGGATTATGCCGGCTTTAATTTGATTGTAGGCGACTTGCAGCAGGCGGTCGTATTTAGTAACCGTGGTACGCCGCCGACCTTGCTGGCTAGTGGGGTTTATACCCTGTCCAATGGACTGATTAGCGATAGCTGGCCAAAAATGGAGCGCTTGCGCCTGCGTAGCATGCAGGAGCTATTGCCGCTGGCACAGCAAGTTATTGTGCCTAATCCTGTGCAGAAAACCGCAATGGCGAACGTGGCAGAAGCCTTGCTGGATAACCGGATACTGGATGTGGCATGGCAGCTATTGCAGGACAGGCAACAGGCGGCTGATGAAGCATTGCCGCACACCGGCATTAGTGCCGACTGGGAAAAACTGTTGTCGTCGGTGTTTATTCAAACGCCCATGTATGGCACCCGGGTGTCCAGTGTGTTATTGCTGGAACAGCAGGGCTATCAGTTTATAGAAAAAACCCATGTACCCGCACGCGAGCAGGCAGTGGTAAGTAAATACGGGTACTGGCAGAAAACGCTCTAGCCCTTGTTATAAGCCAATCGTAAAACGGCCATAAAAAATGCCTGCATTGTTGCAGGCATTATTATAGGTATGGGCTGGTTGCACTTCAGCTTAAGCGTCCTTACCCCAGGCTTCAATTTCATAAATAAACTGACTGGCTGGAATAACCGAGTTAATTTTTAAGCGCAGGTACTGGAACTGTATGGAGGGAGAAAACTTACAGGTAATAGATTTTCCGTCAACAATGTCCGGTGTTAAATTCTTGGAGCCGGTACAGGTCTGCTTGGTGCTAATCTTGGGATCATCCGGGTCTAAAGCCACGTCGTACCAGGGCCCTTCAGGAAACTGTGCCACACTCAGGGTTTTAGTAATCGGCTTGGAAACAAAGTCCACATCATTGGCGTAAATTACAATTTTATCAATGCTTTTACCGCGGTTAAACAACAGCACGGCCTGGTCATCGCCCAGTATGCTGTTAGTTGTCCAGTAAGTACCCTCTGTTGCTCCGTCAACTACCCGTTTAACCGGTTCCAGGTCATACTGCGTACCTACCCGAGTGCCATCAGAAGCCAGGGCCACATTACGATAAGTGGTATTTGCAGCTGGTGTTGAGCTTCCGCTACTACCACCGCCGCCGCCACAACCAGTTAACAAGGCAATAGCAAGACTAAAGCTTAAATAATTCCGTTTCATATACAATCAATCATCATCAAGATTCTTTGCCAGACAGCCTAGTATTGTGAAGCACGCAGGTAAAATAAAATTTGGTTACAGATTGTGATAACAGCCGTTACCCTGCTATTCATTTTGCTTCATGATATCCTTCATTCAGCCTGTTATTGACAGGTAATTGGCAGGCTTAATTAACTCCCAGCCTGTAAATCCTGTATAAATTTTTGCATGGCCTGACCACGGTGGCTGATGCGGTTTTTTTCACTGCGCTCCAGCTCGGCACTGCTTTTAGCCAGTGCCGGCAGCCAGAATAAGGGATCATAACCGAAACCGGCAGCCCCGCGTGCTTCGGCTAAAATTTCACCCTGCCAGATACCCTGATAAATCAGCGGCAGAGGGTCATTGGCATGGCGTACCAGGGCCAGTACGCAGACAAACGCCGCGCTGATGGGCTGATCTCCACGATACACTTTTAAATTTTCCAGCAAGTGCTGGTTATTGAGTGCATCGTTACCATGTTCGCCCGCATAGCGTGCCGAATAAATGCCCGGTGCGCCTTGCAGCATATCCACACACAGGCCGGAATCATCCGCCAGGGCAGGCTTGCCAGACAGGCTGCTGGCATGGCGTGCCTTTAAAATGGCATTTTCTACAAAGCTTTTGCCGTCTTCAATGGCATCCGGGATATTAAAGTGCTGCTGTGGTAAAACCTGTACGGGCAGGGCCAGACTGGAAAAAATATGCTGGAACTCGTTCAGCTTACCCCGATTATTGCTGGCTAGAACCAGAACGCCCGACTTTAACCAGTCGTGTTGCGGATTCAACATAAATTGCTGCACCTTGCTGTTTGACATACAGGGCTGGTGGTGCAGCGCCTGTGTCAAAATAAGCCAATATTAAACAAAAAACGACAAAAAGCGCCCATATAGGGCGCTGCCATTACACCAGCCACAAATTAACGGTTAGCGTCTTCCTGAAACCAGCGGTCGGCACGGTCACGTGCAGCCTGAATATCCTGCTGGCTCAGGTTGGCTGCCAGCTTGATGATTTTGCCCTGTGCCTGACGGCTGACATTCTTGTCCAGCATACCATCGCGCGAAGCCAGGTCGTACCATTGATAGGCGCTGGACAGGTTCTGGCTACGCTCCTCAATTAAAGCCAGGTTGTAGCTGGCACGGTTATCACCCTGTTTAGCCGCTTTTTGCAGCCATTGCTTGGCAATATTCATATCCTGCTTTACACCACGGCCTTCAGCATACATTTGCCCAACATTTAGCTGTGCTGCCGAAATACCCTGATCAGCCGCCTTTTTATACCAGTTAAACGCTTCTACCAGATTCATGGTGACACCCTGGCCAGTTTTGTAGCGGGTAGCCAGATAAAACTGTGCAGGGGCGCTGCCGGACTTAGCCGCAGCCTGCAGGTCAGACACCGGCATATTGGCAAAGCTGCTGCTGTTTACACTAATGCTGGTACTGCTGCTCACGCTGGGCGTGGTGGAGTTGTTAATCAGTTCGGCTTGCGCGCTGGTGGCCACCAACCCAAGGCTGAACATCAGCACAGACAGTTGAATTTTCATGTTCGGCTCACTCTGTAAATGGCAATTTCCCCAAAAAAATTGGGGAGATGTTTCATTAAAAAATTCCCTTGCTGGTCGCCATCGACCGCAAGACGATTAATAATCTGTATCCCATGATCAGCACACAGGGCTTCAAAATCACGGAAGGTACATAAATGGATATTTGGTGTATCGTACCACATATAGGGCAGTGCGTCGGACACCGGCATTTTGCCCTTCAACCCCAGATAACTACGGGTTTTCCAGTGGGCAAAGTTTGGGAAGGTAATAATCGCTTCTCTGGCCACACGCAACATATCCAGCAAAAGCTGGTCTGGTGCCTTAACAGCTTGCAAAGCCTGTGCCATGACCACAAAGTCGAAACTCTGGTCTTTAAAACGACCTAAACCTTCATTCAAGTCTTGTTGAATGATATTCAGCCCGCGGCCAATTGCTGTTGTAATTTTGTTTTCATCAATTTCCAGGCCATAGCCTTCCACTTGCAAGCGGCGTTGCATGTGGGCCAGCAGTTCGCCATCGCCACAGCCTAAGTCCAGTACGCGGGAACCCGGGGTAATCCATTTTTCAGCCAGTTGCTGGTCAAGACGCATGGGGTGTTTCTCCATCAACAGTCGTAGCGGCTGCGGCTACTGCCGGATCAGCCACAGTTGGCGCGTTCAAAAAAGCGCGCAGGCTGTTTACATAGCGCGGGATGGGGAACAGGAAGGAGTCGTGTCCCTGTGGTGCATCAATGTCCAGATAGCTTACCGGCTGATGGTTCTGAATCAGCGCATCCACAATTTCCTGTGAGCGGCTGGGTGAAAAACGCCAGTCGGTGGTAAACGAGATCACCAGAAAACGTGCTTTGCTGCGTGACAGGGCGGTAGTCAGGTCTTCGCCATGGTCACGGGCCGGGTCAAAATAATCCAGCGCCTTGGTCATAATCAGGTAAGTATTGGCATCAAAATTGCGGCTAAATTGCTCACCCTGATAGCGTAAATAGCTTTCTACCTGAAACTCGACATCGTAACCATACAGGAACTTGCCGGACTTTAAATCACGCCCGAACTTCTGCTTCATGGCATCGTCAGACAGATAAGTAATGTGACCAACCATACGCGCCAGAATCAAACCGCGTTTGGGGAAGGTATCCTGTTCCAGATAGCGGCCGCCGTGGAAGTCAGGATCGGACAGGATGGACTGGCGTGCGACTTCGTTAAAGGCAATGTTTTGTGCGGACAGTTTTGGGGTGCTGGCAATTACTGCACAATTTTTGAGCCGATCTGGGTATTCAACGGCCCATTGTAGTGCCTGCATGCCTCCCAGTGAGCCACCAATGACCGCATGCCATACCGCAATACCAAGGCGGTCTGCCAGCAAAGCCTGTGTATTGACCCAGTCGCGTACGGTGACCAGCGGAAAATCCGGGCCATAGGGACGGTTGTCATTTTCCGGGTTGGGCGAGGTAGGGCCAGTGGAGCCATTACAGCCGCCAATGTTATTCAGGGCTACCACGTAAAACAAACTGGTATCAATGGCTTTACCGGGGCCAATACAGGTGTCCCACCAGCCGGCTTTGCTGTCATCTACATGATGATAACCCGCTGCATGGTGATGGCCGGACAGGGCATGGCAAATCAGGATGGCATTGGACGCATCCGCATTTAGCGTGCCGTAGGTTTCGATCATTAAATCGAAACGTGGCAGGGTACGGCCACATTCCAGCAGCAATGGGTCGGAAAAATGCTCAAGACGGGGAGTTACCAGCCCTACCGAATCAGCAGGAAAAGCGCCAGCAGGAAAAGCCACGGTAATTGGTTGTCCTAACAGATAAAAAACAGCCCACCAGTTTAAGGCGGTAGAGCAAATAGGGCAAGCATACTTGCCCTGTCAGCAATAGAAAATATCAATCGTGTAATGACAATGCCATGATGCGTATTATACTGGGTCAATTTGCTCCAGCATGCTGATCTAGACAGCCAGCAAGGGTTAGCTAATGTGCTTTGGCCCAATAAGTAGAAGTATGGTTTTTTTGCGTAATAATCAATAAGAG
>JASLIR010000305.1 GCA_030152125.1 Alkanindiges sp. | reverse complement strand
GGGGCTTGCTATTAGCTAAATATCTGGTGAAGCGCTCTAGCAAGTATCTCCCACGCGCTGGAGCTACTGGACACCAGTTGCATGTGATCTTCATCCTGCAGCCGGATCAGTTGAACCTTGTCCCCGGCCAGGCTAGCCTGCTCCAGATAGTTTTCACTCATGCGCAAGGGCACAAAATCATCCAGCGTGCCATGAATAAGCAATTGCGCGGTATTTAAGGGCAGTAATTCTGCGGGAGAAGATTGCGCATAGATATCCGGAATTTCTTGCGGGCTCCCTCCCAGAAAATCACTGACCGCACTCACAGCGCTGACAATTCCTTTGCCCAGTTTTAAATCCCAGGCCTGGTGCAAGTCACTGATGCCAGCCAGACTGATGGCGGCGGCCAGTTTCAGTGGTGAAGGCTGATATAAAATGCTTGCTGTTGACAGTTTATGCCTTGCTGCCAGCCATAATGCCAGATGCCCACCCGCAGAATGACCAGCGGAAACCACAGCCTTCGGGTCAACCGGGTATTTAGTTGCCAGAACATTGACATAATCTGCCGCACTGGCTACATCCTGTAGCGTACCTGGCCAGCCACCGCCGGCATCCCCCACCCTGCGGTATTCTATATTCCACACCGCAAACCCTGCTTTGGCAAGATAGCGTGAAAGTGGGTGCAAATCCGTTAATCCGGCTACGGTTTTCCAGAACCCCCCATGAATTAAAATGACAACAGGAAAAGGGCCTGCACCTTCCGGTAAGAACAGCTCAGCAAACTGTAAGGCGCTTTCCCCGTATTTAATCACTGTCGGCGCAATCGTAGAGGCACTTGTCATATATAATCCCTTTTTTAATAAATGAATAACGGCAATGCTACCCATACACTTGTATGCATAGCATTCTGCCCCACAGTAGCCTAAATCAGGCTTTTAGCTTCTTGCAGGCTAACCAGCCTACCCAGCTTGCCAAACTCGTGTAGCTCGCCATAAACCTCTATGCGGATGGACTGATCTATTCCACCGATATACAAAGGATCAAAGCCATTTGCCTTGATTAGCTTTTCAACAACCAGGCCAGCCTGTGTGTCATCCGTTGCATAAAACTCAACCGCCCTTTCCGGGCTACGGTTGGCTGCTGCAGATAGCGACTTGGCACCTAAAGTGCCAAATGCTTTTACCAGAATGGCCTGGGGAGGCAATAACCCGGCCAGAACCGTACCCGACGACTGGTCTTCCGGGATAATTTTTTTAAAGCCGCCACCATCCGCTGGCCCAAGTGGGTTGGAAGGGTCAACTATAATTTTCCCGGCAAGCTGCTCCCGATACGTCACAAAGAAATCTTTAATACCATCAAACCAGATACTTAAAATAATCACCTGCGCCTGACTAACCGCATCATCCACAGTAAGCGCCTGTGCCTGCTGTCCCAGGTTTGCTGCCAGTGCTTCTGCTTTGGCAAGCGTATTGTCAGCAAGTAATACACGCTCGCCACCTGCAACCAGATTGCTTGCCAGTGTTGTCCCAATATTGCCTAAACCAATAATTGCTGTCGTCATCATGACACCTGAATCGTTGAGAAAATAATAAATTTTGCGTTTAAGGACGTGCTGGTCATTTGCCAGCACAGCCTTTGGAAAACCCGGCCATAGGGAGCCTGACTGTTCCAGTTAACTACTGACCAGCCAGCCCTGTGCTAATAGTGATGTGCTTGTATTCAATAAAATCGTCCATGGCTGCAACGCCATTCATACGGCCCAGCCCGGACTGTTTGTAGCCACCTTCTTCAAACTCGTCATAAATAACAGCCCAGTCATTAATCCAGATGGTACCGGCGTCTATTTCCCTCGCCACCCGTAAAGGGCGATCTACATCACGTGTCCATATACTGGCCGCCAGCCCGTACTCGCTATTATTGGCAAGCTCTATCGCCTCACGCTCGCTATCAAACACCTGTAGCGTCAATACTGGTCCAAAGGTTTCTTTCTGGGCAATATCTAAATCAGGGTTATTAATTTCCAGCAGCGTGGGGCGATAAAAAGCCCCGCTGGCTAAAGGGCCTTCCGTCACTGGACCACCACGAACCAGCACCGTTGCACCGGCAGCAATCGCGGCCTCAACCACCTGGTTAATACGCGCAACATTGGCTTTATCAATGATAGGTCCCATATCACTGCCGGGATCGGAAGCCGGACCAACCTTCACTTTTTCCAGTTGTGCGGCCAGCCGTTGTTTAAGCTGCGCTGCAATGCCGCGCTGTACCAGCAAACGGGAACCGGTCATGCAGAATTGACCGGCAAACACCGTGAGTGCTTTTTCCAGTTTGGGTAAAACTGCATCCAGGTCGGCATCATCAAACACCAGCATCGGTGTTTTGCCACCCAGCTCCAGCCCAAAGCGTTTAAGGTATTTGGCACCGGTTGCAGAAATAGCCCGGCCAGTAGCGCTGCTGCCGGTAAAACTGATAACAGGAACATCCGGTGATTCAATCAGCAATTTGGAACCTTCCGCACCGGACTCGCTAAACAGGTTGATAACACCTTGTGGTAATGACTTTACTTCCGAAAATATTTTTGCAATCAGGCTATTGGTTTGTGCGGTTTGCCCCGGCATTTTTATAACTGTGCTTGTACCCGCCGCCAGCGCCGGGGCAAGGGAGCGAATCATCAGCACCACCGGAGAGTTCCACGGCACAATGATGCCAGCCACCCCCATTGGCTCACGCAATACGATGGAAAAGCTGCCCGCTTTCGGCTCCAGCGCCCGCCCATACTCGGTACGGGTTAAAGAGGCGTAATAACGCAATTTGGACGGCACCATGGAGACTTCAAACAGGGCTTCCGCTTTTACCTTCCCATTCTCAAGCGATAAAATATCAACCAGTTCATCCTGATATTGTTCAAACACATCAGCCAGATCATTAATGGCCCGGGCGCGCAAAGCACGGTCATTTTTCCTTACGGACTCCCTAAAAGCCCGTTTCGCTGCCGCTATGGCTTGCTCAGCCTGCTCAAAAGAAACCTCAGCATAGCGACCAATCACCTCATACGTGGCAGGGTTAATCGAATCCTTATGCACAGCGGAATCAATCCACTGACCATCTATCCAGTTTAAAGCCAGCCTGTTACTCATCATCTGTTCTCCCTTTCCAGCCCTTATAAATAATGGCGGCTGGCAATATGCTCTGCCGCTGCGATGACCGTGACATTGGTTGCCACAGAAGGGACATCAGGGAATATCGAAGCATCAACTACCCTGAGATTTGTAATACCGTGTACTGTGCCATCCACATCTACCACCGCTTTTGGGTCATCCTGCAAACCCATTGGGGCGGTGGATGCTGGATGATGGTAGGTATCCAGCGTTGCCTTAATAGACTCAAGCACAGCCTCATCGCTTACGGCACTGCTACCAGGATTCAGCTCCTGGTCAATAATGTCGCTTAAAGGTGCGGTTTGCCCAATACGGCGGGCCAGCCTGACCCCCTCAAGAAGCCGGCTTCTATCCTCTGCTTGTGCCAGAAAATTTAAATCAATTTTTGGAGCAACAGCCGCATCTTTACTTTGCAGCCAGATACGGCCACACGAATAGGGACGGGTCAGGGCAACTGCCAGTACAAAGCCGACCTTGGTAGGGCTTTGCTCATGCGGGAATAAATGGGTCGCGGTAATATGAATATCCAGCTCACCAGCGTTAGCGGTACTGGAATGCGTCCAAAGTTTGGCACCAATAGCCGGAGACTGGCCACCGATTAACGCTGGCTTGGCAGCATAGGCATTATAATAAAAAGGATGGTCTACCAGATTCTGCCCAACCGGCAGGTCAGCTACGACGGGGATATCCAGCGCATTTAAATCCTGACTTGGCCCAATCCCTGAACGTAGCAGAATTGCCGCACTGCCATAACTGCCTGCAGCAAGAATAACCTCTTTGGCATGTAACACCTCACCAGATGCCAATTTAATACCAACCGCAGTTTTTCCTTCAAAGACAACCTGATCCACCAGGCTATCGGCACGAATCTGCAGATTTGGCCGTTGCCGTACTTCCTTGGTGAGATAAGCTATTCCGGTATTGATACGATGACCATCTACAACATTCATTGGATAAGGACCAACACCATTGGCATCCGCACCATCAAAGTCATCAACAACCTTATAGCCATTGCTAATGGTGGCATCAATAAATGCCCTTTGCATGGGCGTCACGTCTTCACGGCTTAGCTGCCGGACCGGAAAAGGGCCATTCCTGCCATGAATATCATCCTTGCCGTTCACCTTGTTTTCTAACCTGTTTTCTAGCCTGTTTTCCAGTTTGATAAATGCAGGCAGTAAATCCTCATAACTCCAGCCTGGTAAATTCCAGCGATTAAAATCCTCCGGGCGGGCACGGATAGCAACTGCACCATTCACCGCAGAACTGCCGCCAATCACCTTGCCCCTAATCGCGCCTATAGCGTGCCCAACGTAGCCAGGTTCAGTGTTATAGCCCCATTCAACTTCCGGGTCCCGGTTTGCACCTACAATGTCACTTTGCGCCAACTCATCCGGGTAAGTATCCGGTGCAAAATTATGACCAGCCTCTACCAGTAAAACCTGCCTTGCCGGGTTCTCACTTAAGCGTGTGGCCAGTACCGCGCCTGATGAACCACCACCCACAATAATTACATCAACCATGAATATGCCCTCTGTGTCATATGTTGTAATTTATAAATTCCGTTTTAGAACCTATTACAGAGGGCTAAAAGCTACAACCAAGCAAAGCAGAAAGCTGGTTTCTGTTTTTTAGAACGCAAGCATAGTTATTTGTTTTAACTGAATATAAAAAACCAAAACCTATAGCAGGTATCACAAAACACCAACAAAGCGTTATAGATAAAATTTATTTAAAAACATATATATAATTTTAATTTATTTACATAGTTTATTTTTAGAGTGGTCAATGAATACTCGGTGGTTTGATGATAGTCCCTAGTCATAAAACTGGTTAATCACATTATTCAAATAGCGATAACCTTGCGCCGTACAACGCAGGGTTTGTTCATTTTTATCCAGCAAGCCTTGCCCCCTTAAGCGGCTTAATAAGGGCTCAAGCGCCGTCAGGGACAAGCCGGTACGCTGTGCATAATATTGTGCAGGAACCCCGCCTTTTAGGCGCAGGGCATTCATCATAAACTCAAAGGGTAAGTCTTCAGCTTCTATCTTTTGCCAGTTCAGCATCTCGGCCGGTTGCTGGGCCAGATAATCCTTGGGCAGGCGGGTTTTCTGAAAGCGGTATACACCGTCTGGCTGGGTGATTTTGCCGTGTGCCCCGGCACCAATGGCCAGGTAATCGCCAAACTGCCAGTAATTCAGGTTATGTCGGCAGGGCTGCTCTGCTGCCCAGGCCGATACCTCGTACTGCTGGTAGCCCTGCTGCTGCAAAATGGCTTCACCGGCATCCTGAATATCAGTCAGGATATCTTCTTCAGGTAATTGCGGCTGGGTTCTAAAAAATACCGTATTTGGTTCAATGGTCAATTGATACCACGAAATATGTGTCGCCCCGTGCGCAATAGCCTGCCGCAGGTCGTCTGTAGCCTGCTCCAGGCTTTGCCCCGGTAAACCATGCATTAAATCCACATTCACCCGTTTAAAGCCTGCCGCACGCGCCTGACGGATAGCTGTTCCGGCATCCTGCGCCGAGTGAATGCGTCCCAGTTTCTGCAAATGATCCGGGTGGAATGTTTGCACGCCCAGCGACAACCGATTAATGCCTACCTGCAAATAATCAGCAAAAGGTGCATGTTCCACCGTGCCGGGGTTGGCCTCCAGGGTGATTTCACAATCCGCCTGAAAGGGCAGTAACTCCCTTAAGCGGCTAAACAGCCACTGATAACCAGTTGCGGATATCAGCGAGGGGGTGCCTCCGCCAATAAATACACTGCTGATAGCCCGGCCCTGCGCCAAAGCCACCTGTTGTGCGGCATCAGTCACCAGAGCCTGCAAATAGGCTTGCTCTAAATCGGCAGACAATGCACCATTAGGCACAGCATGGGAATTGAAATCACAATAAGGACATTTCTTTACGCACCACGGCATGTGAATATACAGGGCCAGCGAAATGGTTGCCGTTTGCAATACAGTAGCACTTCCCTGGCTTTCAGGCGTGGGCATGGACAATGTCAATTACAGGAGTCTCTCTATGGCTTATTGGCTGATGAAGTCTGAACCGGAAACTTTCGGTATCGATCACCTGCAGCAACGCGGCACGGCATTATGGGATGGTGTGCGTAATTATCAGGCACGCAATTTTTTAAGGCAAATGAAAGTGGGCGATCAGGCCTTCTTTTACCACTCTAATTGTAAAGTACCCGGCGTGGTTGGCTTAATGCGCATTCATAAGGCAGGCTACCCGGACCCTACCCAGTTTAACCCGGAACACCATTATTATGACCCTAAATCCACCGTGGACAACCCGCGCTGGACCGGGGTGGATGTGGAATTTGTAGAAAAATGGTCGGAAGTATTATCCCTGACCAGCTTAAGGGAAATCCCGCAACTGGCTGATCTGGCACTGGTACGCAAAGGTAACCGCCTGTCACTAATGCCGGTAACCGATGCGCAATGGCAGGCCATTTTAAAGGCGCATCAGCAGCAATAAGCCCCACATTCACCAGCAAGGCGGCGACTAGCATGAAAGGACTGGAATTTAGCACACTGATTATCATGGGGCTGGCACTGGGTATTGCGCTGGCCTTGCAGGCCGGGGTGAATGCGCAGTTACGCCAGTTTTTACAGTCACCCTATCAGGCTGCATTTATTTCCTTCCTGATTGGTACGCTGGTTTTGGCGGCAGTAGTCGGCTTTCAGCAAGCCGCCCGCCCCAGCCTGCAGGACCTGATGAATATTCCAGCATGGCTATGGCTGGGTGGCGTACTGGGTGCCTTTAATGTCAGTATGGCAATTATTCTGGCACCGCGGCTGGGCGCGCTCAGCTTTACCATTGTGGTGGTATGCGGGCAAATACTGGCATCGCTGCTGCTGGATCATTTTGGCTGGCTGGGTTTCGAGCAGCACAGTATTAACTGGCAACGCGTGGTTGGCAGCGGACTGGTGGTGGTGGGACTGGTGCTGACTGCAAAATACTAGGGCTGTTGATAATTCAAATATGGCATTTGTATCAGTTTCCTTAACAGCAGATACCCGACCTTTAGCGCATGGTAAAAATTACTGACTGCTATACAATAGTGTACTGTTTCTTTTCATCTGTTTTATTCAACTTCCTGTTTTATTCAATTTATAGGCAATTTCTGTGTGGTCTGCTGCTGAACGTAAAAGCGAAACCCGTCTGTTATTTCACCTGATGTGGCCTATCCTGATCACCCAGATTGCCCAGGCCGGCTTTGGCCTGATTGATACCATCATGGCCGGGCGTTTATCCGCTACCGATCTGGCGGTAGTCGCAGTTGGTGTTGGCCTGTGGCTACCTACTATCCTGTTTTTAATCGGGGTGATGATGGCAGCCACACCACTGATTGCCGCCGCCAAGGGCGCCAACAAGCAGCAGGATATTCCATGGATTACTCATCAATCCCTGTATCTGGCAGTCATTATAGGCCTGTTTGGCTTTGCGGTACTGCAGCTGTTCCCTTATAGCTTTGACCTGTTGCAGGTACCGCAACACCTGCAACCCAAAGCCAGCCTGTTCTTAAAATCCATTGCCTTTGGGGTTCCGGCTGTTACGCTGTATGGCACCCTGCGTGCCTATACCGAAGCTTTAGGCCATCCACGCCCGGTCACAGTCATCAGCCTGCTGGGGCTGGCCTGCATTGTGCCGCTCAACTATGTATTCATGTATGGTGTTGGTCCCTTCCCGGCACTGGGCGGCGCAGGCTGCGGTGTAGCAACCGCACTGGTGCAGTGGCTCATGCTGATTGTGCTAATTATTTATCTCAGCCTGGCTAAAACCTACCAGCACTTGCGCCTGTTTAGCAGTATGGATCGCTTTGATCCGGCCATGGTCAGCAGGGTATTCAAACTGGGCGCACCGATTGGCATGGCGATTTTCTTTGAAGTCAGCCTGTTCAGTATCGCCGCGGTAATTTTAAGCCCGCTGGGCGAAACCATTGTGGCTGCACACCAGATTGCCTTATCGGTTACCTCACAGCTGTTTATGATTCCCATGGCCCTGGCAATGGCCCTGACCATCCGGGTGGGGCAACTGTATGGCCAGCAAAACTGGCGCATCATGAAGCATGTGCAGCGGCTGGGATTTCAGGTTGCCACCGCCCTGGCCTGCGCCAGCATGCTGTTAATCTTCTTTTTCCGCTCACAGATTACCAGTGCTTATACCAGCAATGTGCAGGTGCACGACCTTGCCATGTTCCTGCTATTGTTTGCCATGGCCTACCAGATTTTTGATTCCTGGCAGGTATGTGCCGCAGGCTGCCTGCGCGGTATGCAGGATACGCGTGGCCCGATGTGGATTACCCTGTTGTCATACTGGGGCATTGCCTTGCCTTTAGGAGTCGTGTTGTCGCGGGTACTGGGCTATAGCGCACCAGGTTTCTGGGTGGGGCTGGTGGTCGGGCTGGTGATTGCCGCCTTCCTGCTGTCTATCCGTTTAAGGCAGCGACAAAAACAGCTGTTCAAAATGTCAGCAGCGCCAATGCCTACACATTTGCCGGCAGAGTAACATAAGCACTCACAAAAAATATCAGGTCTGGCTTGGCAGCCATGGCCCAGCATGCCAGACTCAAAGGATTATCCGATCCGTCTGTGTTTCAGACACGTTTCAGGCATCGGGCTTTCACATCAACAGGCCTGAACAAGCCTACAAAAGGAGCATGTGATGTCGCAAAATCATAGTACGCCAGGTCGTCGTTTTATGAAGCTGGCTGGCATGACCGCCAGTATTGCCGGCAAAGCTGTATCCAATTCCATCAAATCCATTAATGCCAGCGAAGAAGACAAGCTGGCCGCCAAAAGCAAACTGTATCAGGACATCGGCTTAAAGATTGCTGACACACTGGGGGAAATGAAGGGTGCAGTGATGAAAGTGGGGCAAATTGCCTCGCAATATAAGGATATTTTTCCACCCGAAGTATCCGAGGCAATTAGCAAGTTGCAACGTCAGGCACCTGCTGTTCCATTTACTACCATTCAGCAGCAAATTGAAAAAGAGCTGGGCAAGCCACTTAAGCAGATTTTCCAGAGTATTGAAGAAACCCCGTTTGCCGCAGCTTCCATTGGCCAGGTACACCGTGCGGTACTGCCTAACGGCGAGCAGGTAGTGGTAAAAGTGCAGTATCCCGGTGTGGATGAATGCTGTGAAAGCGACCTGAAACAGGTACGCATGGCCTTGCGCCTAGCTGGCATTTTAAAAGTGGATAAAAAACTGCAGGACAAACTGTTTAATGAAATTCAGGACAGCCTGCATGCCGAACTGAATTATCACCTGGAAGCCCATAACCTGCAGGTGTTTGGCACCTTCCACCAGCCACTGGACGAAAAAATCATTATTCCACGGGTATACCCGGAATACTCCAGCCGCCGGGTGCTTACCTTAAGTGAAGAACAGGGTGCATCGATAGAAACTGCTGGCACCTGGGATCAAACCCTGCGCAATGAACTGGGCCGCCGCCTGTTCCGCCTGATTAGTCAGGAAATCTTCTTTTTAAACAGTTTCCATTGCGACCCGCATCCCGGCAACTTTGCCTTCCGTGAAGATGGCTCGGTGATTGTGTACGATTATGGCTGTATTAAGACTTTAAGCC
>JASLIR010000288.1 GCA_030152125.1 Alkanindiges sp. | reverse complement strand
CAGCGTATTCGCCCGTTATATATCAAATTTATACATATTAATGCATTAGGTAAATTATCATGAACATGATCTCTAAAACTTTACACGCTACCGCACACATCGCCATTATTTCCGGCGCAATTTTTTCATCCGCCGCGTTTGCCCATGCCGCGCTACAAAGCGCAAGCCCTGCGGTCAATGCCGCAGTGAATGCTGCACCTGACAAACTGGTACTTAACTTTAGTGAACCAGTCATGCTGATGAGTATTAAACTGAACAACAGCAGCGCACAAAAAAGCATTGCTGTTAACTACCAGCCATCCAGCAAGCTTGACAAAACCCACGAAATCAAACTACCAGCCATTAGCCCCGGGCAATACGAGGTGCAATGGCAAATCATGGGCAACGACAGCCATAATATGAATGGAAAGTATTCATTCAGCCTTAAATAGTTAGCCTCTCACAGGCTCTTTATCATTTTTGGGCTGTCTCAAAAGCACAGGTTTACCTCCCTCCCAACCTCCCCTTGAAAAGGGGGGCTTCCAGTTCATTGATTTTATTTAGTGGTTATTTCACTGCTAAAGGGGTTAACGGGGTTAAGCCTTTTTGAGACAGCTTCAAACCCTCATTTAAGGTGATATATGAATATGATCACAGATTATTGGGTGCTTGCTGCCTTTATCAGTAAAGTACTGTTGTACCTGGGTGTTGCCTTTAGTATTGGCGGTTTTTTCTCGTACCAACTCCTTTTTAGCCGTTATGGCAGTTATCCCGCACTTGCCACCACCATTATCCGCTATATAGCTGCTGGTGCCTTTTTAGGCCTGCTGGCAAGCATTGCAGCCTTTCTGGTGCAAGTAGGCAGCTTTGCAAACAATGGCTTAACAGGCATGCTGGACCCGGCACTGTCCGGCATTATCCTGCACAGCCCCAGTGGCCATGTACAACTGGGCAGGGTTGCCGCTTTTGCCCTGATTACAACGTTGGCCTGCTATAAACTATATGCCCGGACATTGCGCTGGAACATGGCAGAACAACTTGTCATGCTCTTTTCCTGTATTTATCTGGCTGTCTCTTTTGCACTGCTGGGGCATGCCACCAACTTGGGCCCAGTAGCACAAATTCTGATTAGCCTGCATGTTCTGGGCATTTCCTTATGGATGGGCGCACTGTTTCCCTTGTGGAAAGCAAGCCGTTATATTCAGGGGCAACCATTACAGGACAGCATGCACCTGTTTGGCAAGGTAGCATCCTTAATTGTGGCAATTCTGGTGATTTGCGGTGCCAGCGTTGCGGTATTACTGTTCAAGGATCTACAAACCCTGACTGGCACACTGTACGGCCAGTTTTTTCTGCTCAAGCTTGCACTGGTATCGGTATTGCTGTTACTGGCTGCATTAAACAAATGGTTGATCACACCGCGCTTAAGCCATCACGCAAACGGGGCAGTTTTTGCCGGAAAGATGGCCAGACATTTAAGCTATTTGATTACCGTCGAAATGCTAGTAGGTCTATCAATTCTGGGCATCACTGCGGCCCTGACCACCATCATCGGCATCGAATAAGTAACTACTAAACATCCGAGTATCGCCTGCAGGCCTTTCCCGGCCTGTAGGCACTGGAATTAGCGGATTGAACAGCTGGATGGTTCTATTCACGATAGATAGCAATCCTTAAATTAATGCCAATCTTCAAAAGTATAGTAGAACCTGTAAAAAACTAAGACAACGCGTGGTTTGGCGGGCGCAGCCCGCCAAGTTCCGCTCCAAAAAGTGGCTTGCGTAGCAAGCCACTTTTTGGGCTTTTGATTTTGTATTATATGGAGTAATGATAAAATTGAGTATTCTTAAGGCAAGGTCAAGAGCCAAATTTTCGAACGCCTACGGCGTCCGAAAATTTGATAGGGTTTCGAGGGCTGTCGCCCTCGAACTCCCAATTTTGAAGTTTTACCTTTTCTTCCTTCTTCCACTGGCGGATGGCGCCGACTGATGGCTGCTATTGCTTAAGGATGTCGCAATGCTGCTGGATTTATCCTGGGATAGCTCCGCCACAAACTGCTCCACAAACTGGATACGGGCAGCATGTTCAGTCAGTTGCGCAGAAATACGCAAGCGCTGGCCACCTTCCATACGGTACATGTTTGGTTTGGCCTGCATCATCTTGATAATGGTAATCGCCTCCACCGGGGTATCCGGTGAAAACTCTACAATACCACCCGGGGTATTGATATCCATTTTCTGGATACCCAGCTTTTCTACCTGAATACGAATCTGGTGTACCGCAAACAGGTTACGTGCCGGTTGCGGCAACAGCCCGAAACGGTCAATCATTTCAATACGGATGTCGTTCAGCTTATCGGTTTTATCTACATTACTAATGCGCTTATAGAACAATAAGCGCTGATGCACATCCGGCAAATAGTCATCAGGAATCAAGGCTGGCAAGTGCAGGTTAATTTCACTGGTTAAGGATAGCGGCGCATCCAGATTCGGTGATTTACCATTTTGAATCGCTTTGGTAGCACGTTCCAGCATGTCCATATACAGACTAAAACCAATCACCTGCATGTTACCGCTTTGCTCTTCGCCCAGCAGCTCACCGGCACCACGGATTTCCAGGTCTTCCGTCGCCAGAATAAAGCCTGCACCCAGGGTAGATGCACGCTGGATGGCATCCAGGCGTTTTTCGGCATCACCTTTTAAGTGCTTGACCGACGGCACCAGCAGGTAGGCATAGGCCTGATGGTGCGAACGGCCTACACGGCCACGCAACTGGTGCAACTGTGCCAGGCCCAGCTTGTCAGCCCGTTCAATAATAATGGTATTGGCACTTGGCACATCAATACCGGTTTCAATAATGGTAGAGCACACCAGCACATTAAACTGCTTATGGTAGAACTGCTGCATCACCTGCTCCAGTTCCCGTTCACGCATTTGCCCGTGTGCTACTGCCACACGCGCTTCCGGCAGCAAGGCACGTAATTCATCGGCACAGCGCTCAATACTGTCCACATCGTTATGCAGGAAATAAACCTGCCCGCCACGCAGCAGTTCCCGCAAAATAGCCTCTTTGATAGTGGGGCTATTATGCTCCATCACAAAGGTTCGTACCGCCAGGCGCCTGGCCGGTGGTGTGGCAATAATCGACAGGTCGCGCATCCCGGAAAACGCCATATTCAGCGTGCGTGGAATCGGCGTTGCGGTTAGCGTCAGCATGTCCACATCGGCACGCATGGCCTTAATTTTTTCCTTGTCACGCACACCAAAGCGGTGCTCCTCATCCACAATCATCAGGCCTAAATCCTGAAACTTGATACCATCCTGTAGCAGTTTGTGGGTGCCTATTACAATGTCTACCTTGCCTTCGGACAGGTCATTGATGATTTTCTTATGCTCTTTGGTCGCCCCAAAGCGTGACAGCACTTCAATGCGTACCGGCCAGTCGGCAAAGCGGTCCTTAAAATTTTCATAATGCTGTTGCGCCAGCAAGGTGGTTGGCAC
>JASLIR010000277.1 GCA_030152125.1 Alkanindiges sp. | reverse complement strand
TGTGAGTTTTCCACTATATAAGCACCAGGGTCCGGGCAGCGTTTATTATCATTCCAGTGCTTTTTAAAATCGTAGGCATGTACTGTATGGCTTTTATCCTCCGGATTGATGGATGGAATAGCCGAACAGTCATAGGTGGCTTTATCAAAGGGATGGCTAGAAGGAGAACAGCGCATTCTGGCAACATTGGAAAATGTCACCCCTACTATATGAAATAGTGCCTGTTTTGCCGCACTACCAAGGTAGGCACCCGCTGTATGAGGAGTCACTCCTGCCAGCAAATCCTGCTCCAGTGCGCTATATGCCAGTAAGGCCAGAAACTCGATAGCCGTGTCGCCCTGCTCTGCAAACGTTAAGCGCAGGCTGGCATCCCCGGCAGAAATTTGCCAGGGTACGTTCAAGGGAGTCAGTTTTTGCATCATCAGGTTTGCTTGCATTTATATAGTTATTGGCAGCGTGTCAGCATGGTTTTTGCTGTGTCAGCTTAACCTTGCATAATACAGAATCACAATTGCCACAATGGACAGCAATACAAAAAACCATGCTGCCGGTTTTAGCTTTTCCTTAAAAATTGCCAGCCCCGCCAATACCCCCAACAGAACGACTAGAATATTCATGCTGGCAAATACAATGGCTGGGTTATCCGCCAGTTGCTGGTGCGCACAGATATAAAACCAGATATTGCAAAAATTTAACACCCCCAGCAGCAAACCAAGCAGCATGTGCTTTACATCCAGCACACGCTGTATGGCACGGACAGAAAACAACTGCTTGACCAGCAATAGCAGCAAGGCAATAGCAAAGCTACAAAATAAAGCTGTGGCGGAGGAAAAACCTAGGGTGGAAATATACTTGAGCAGGATATCCACCCCCGCATACCCCACCCACACCAGTAGCAGTAATCCACTGGCCTTACCAAGCGGTGCTAAGGTTTTAGCAGAAGCAGAGCTACTATTAATCACCAGCCCCAGCACCGCCAGAATGCCGATTGCAATCGCCCCACCCTTTAACCAGTTAAACTGCTCGCTAAATAAAAAGAATGCTGCCAGTAAAGACAATAACACCGACATGCGTTGCGCCACTTCGGTTTTAATCAACCCGGCACGTTGCAGGGAGGATGCCAGCGCCAGAAATACCGTGGGCAGTAAAACACCCAGCGCCACAAACGCCAGCCAGGGTACATGCACATCATCCAGCAGGCCATGTACATCAGGGGTCAGTGCAAACCAGCTAAACAGCAAGGCCGCAGCATAGTTCCATGTAATCAGTGCAGCCGGTGCAAATCCTTTGGGCTTCGACCACTTGAGCAACAGGGAAACCGCAACACTAAACAGTGCTGCTATGATCAGAAAAATCATTTAGACAAGTTCCAGTTAAAACCGGCAAGCCGCCGCATGGCTTACAGGAGAACTTCGCAAAAAACAAAAAGATAATTAAGATAAATACGCTAATTTAAACGGAATATCAATGATTGCTTTTCGGAGCTGATGAAATTGAAGTATTCTTAAAAAATGCTGTATTTTGCATTCCGAGTTTAAGTAAATATTTAATTTTTATCTAAAAAAACAATAAAATAGCCATCTTTAATCTTTTCAGCCTCATGCTATGCTCAAAGCTCAAATAAAGCCAACAAGGACTATTTATGGGCACTTATAGCTATTTCCGCCTGGGTATTGTGGATATGGAACAAAACCCAGTTACAGGCGAGACAAAACGTGCCTTGATACAAGCGCTGTTTGACGACCCGGATGTGGATAAATTTGAAGCCGAATGTGCCATTACCCTGGATGGTGACTGTGCAGGTGAAGGTAAATGGTATAACTCCAACGAAGAACTGGAAAAATTTTGTAAGAAGCATCCAGATTATATTTTTATCCTTGGTATGGAGTTATGTGCATTCGAAACAAGGGATGACGAGGGTGAAGAGTTCTACCTGTGTAACGCTAAAAATTGCCGCTGGCTGGAGCAAGAGCCTGCTTTTATGCATGTGCCTCGCCTGTTTAGACGATTGGCGGAGCTTCAGTCTTCAATGAGTGCTCTTGATGTTGGTGGTAGCGATGTGACGTTTAGTATTAAATGTAAAACCGAAGAGGCCGCAAAGTTTTATAAGGAATTGCTGGTTACAAGCAATATTAAGGGAGCAATTGACTGGAACTGGATTATAGGTGGCTTTCAAATTGGCTATAACGTTACCATCAAGGTAGCCAGAGAAGATATTAATGAGTTCTGGTCTGAAGCCGAGCGGGTTTTAGTCGATCCTGACTGGGACATGATGATGTACGATGATTATGAATCCGAAGAAGAATAACGAGATTATTTACACACGACTATGACAGGGTATCAAGCCTGATATGCGACAAACATGGCTGTTATTTAAAGCAAAAACTTTATTTTACTATTAAATACTTATAAAAAGAGCGGCTACAATTGTAGCCGCTCTTGTACATTTAATTACCGACTTTAATTGACGGCGCGATTAAACGTTTTTCTTTTTCAGCTCGTCACGGATTTCACGTAACAGCTCAATGTCTTCCGGTGTAGCAGCAGGTGCAGCTTCAGCTGGTTTGCGCAGGCGGTTCATTACTTTCACCAGCAGGAACACTACCCACATCAGAATCAGGAAGTTAATCACGATGGTGAGGAAGTTACCGTAAGTTAATACGTTAACACCGGCCTTTTGCAGGTCAGCCAATGCAGTAAGGTTATTCGGGTTATCACCCAGAATGAAAAACTTGCTGTTAAAGTCAACCTGACCACCAATAATAAAGTTGATGAGAGGCATAATCACATCTTTAACCAGCGATTCAATAATTTTATTGAATGCACCGCCAATGATCACACCAATCGCCAAGTCCATCATGTTGCCCTTAATGGCAAACTCTTTGAACTCTTTTAAAATGCTCATCTCTCAATCTCCAGCAAACAGCTTGTTATAAAAATAAAACGGAATTTCAGGTTGAAACACCGCTTTTAGCTTTGAAATGATGCGCTTGCAGCGCGCTTAAGGCTAATTTAATCTTTTTCAAAAAAATTGGAACCAGATCACACATTTTAACAACATAATAAAAAGCCGCCGAACCTTCAGGTCAGCGGCTTCTTTAATTCAGCGGATGAATTAAGAACGGCTTTGGCGCTTACGGTCACTTTCGGTCAGGAAACGCTTACGCAAGCGGATTGATTTAGGTGTAACTTCAACCAGCTCATCGTCTTCAATAAACTCAAGCGCCTGCTCAAGGGTATATTTAATCGCAGGTGTTAGGGTCAGCGCCTCATCTGTACCGCTGGCACGCACGTTGGTTAACTGCTTGGCTTTGGTTGGGTTAACCACCATGTCATCGCCACGGGAGTTAATACCCACAATCATGCCTTCATACACTTCCAGCTGTGGCTCGGCAAACAAACGGCCACGATCCTGCAAGCTGTACAGTGCATAAGCCAGACAGGTGCCTTGTACCATGGAAATCAGTACACCCTGCTGACGCTTGGCCACAGTACCCGCTTTAGCCGGGCCATAGTGGGAGAAGCTGGAAGTCATGATGCCTGAACCGGAAGTCATGGTCAGAAAATCGGAACGGAAACCAATCAAACCACGGGAAGGAACAGTCGCTTCAATACGGATACGCCCTTTGCCGTCTACTTCCATATTGGTCAGCTCGCCACGGCGGTGACCCATCTGCTCCATTACGCCACCCTGATGCTGTTCTTCAACGTCAAAGGTTACGTTTTCGTACGGCTCATTTACCACACCGTCAATTTCTTTCATGATTACTTCAGGACGGGATACACCCAGCTCAAAGCCTTCACGACGCATGTTTTCAATCAGTACCGACAAATGCAGTTCACCACGGCCGGATACTTTAAAGCGGTCCGGGGAATCAGTGTCTTCCACACGCAGTGCCACGTTGTGAATCAGTTCGCGGCCTAAACGCTCGCGGATGTTACGCGAGGTTACAAACTTGCCTTCACGGCCCGCAAACGGAGAGTTGTTTACCTGGAACGTCATGGAAACAGTAGGCTCATCCACAGACAATGGTGGCAGTGCTTCCGGGGTTTTCGGGTCACAAATGGTGTCGGAAATGTTCAGTGCATCAATACCGGTAATACATACGATGTCACCAGCAGACGCTTCCGGCACTTCAATACGCTCAAGACCATGGTAACCCATAACCTGCAGGATACGGCCGTTACGCTTATTGCCTTCTTTATCCAGAACAACCACCGGGGTATTGGTTTTAACAGAACCGCGCTGAATACGGCCAATCCCGATTACACCTACGAAGCTGTTGTAGTCCAGGCTGGAAATCTGCATCTGGAACGGGCCATCAGCATCAACTTTTGGCGGCTCTACCACATCAACGATGGTCTGGAACAATGGCGTCATATCTTCCGCCATGTTGTTAACGTCCAAGCCAGCAATACCATTGATGGCAGACGCATAAACAACTGGGAAATCAAGCTGTTCATCGCTTGCACCCAGGTTATCAAACAGGTCAAATACCTGATCCATTACCCAATCCGGACGCGAACCCGGACGGTCAACCTTGTTCAGTACAACAATTGGCTTTAAGCCGCGGGCAAAGGCTTTTTGAGTTACAAAGCGGGTTTGTGGCATTGGACCATCTTGCGCATCAACCAGCAGCAAAACGCAGTCAACCATCGACATTACACGTTCCACTTCACCACCAAAGTCGGCGTGTCCCGGGGTGTCCACGATGTTAATGCGGTATTCCTGATTGTTACGCGGGTCAGTCCAGCGCAAGGCAGTGTTTTTAGCCAGAATGGTAATACCGCGCTCACTTTCCAGGGCATTGGAATCCATTACGCGTTCAATTTCACCAGCACGATCACCCAGCGCACCTGATTGTTGTAATAGTTTGTCTACAAGTGTGGTTTTGCCATGGTCAACGTGGGCAATAATAGCGATGTTGCGTAAATGTTTAATGTCAGACATGAAAAAAAGCACTGCTCGAAAATTTAGGCGCGAATTATACTAGAAAACAGCGCCTACGTGTAGTGGCCATTTTTCAGACAATCCATAAAAAATACAGTTTAGTGTAAAAGGATGGGCTGACGGTTTGATGACAAACTGCCTTTTATTCAGCCTGGACATAGCGCTAAGCAGCAAAACAGCCGCAAATATGTGCAGAAAAAGCTGAAACGCTCTAAACCACCACTACCCTACAAATTACTTACAGTGAATAAGCGGCAGCGGGTTTAGGCTTAAAAAGGAATAAACTCCTGGAGAAAAAACATGCAAGCCATCAGCAAGCTTATTTTCACCTGCAGCATACTGGCCATTATGGCAGGCTGTGCAGTAAGAACACCCGGCGCCAGTGTGGTGATTGACCCGGACCGCCGGACTTCAGTAGTGATTGGCGATAATGACCACGATCATGGCGATGGTAAATTCTGCCCACCCGGCCAGGCTAAAAAAGGACGCTGCTAATTTGCCGCTATAATGGACTCAAATGATGTCTACCCAGTAAAATCAAGCATATACAACACTGGGTGACATCATTTGCCTTAAAACCGTTCTTATTCTCTATCTGTTTTTCTACTTTTGTTTTTATATTCTTGCTATTCAATACTGGCTGAGCTGCGCGTCATCCAGTACGTGTATTTTAATGGAATTACCACCATAAAAGGTGGCCTGACAGGCTCTTGGCGACACAATTTGTCGCACGTCAAAACACTGATAATTATAGTTTTAGTTTAATTATTGGCTGTATTAATGCCAATAAAAAAGCCCCTTTCAGGGCTTTCCTTACTGCAGATTAAATGGTATTGCCGCAGATATCCTTGGCACCGGAGGGATAGCTGTATGACATATCCGCAGCATCGGTAATTAATGCACCACCTGCATAACTGCCGACCACCGGATCAGTAGTATCAATACTGGATCGTAAAGAGCCAACAATAAAGCCTATATTTTTTAATGGCTTGTCGTAATTAAATACATAACCCTGATTTATCCCGTTAACAATCAGCCCCAACTGTTTAGTGTCCTGATTCAGGTAAACCCCAATTCTAAAGTTAGTGGATAACGGTAATGTCAGGGCGATAGGCGTTAATACTTTATTGGGCTGGCTGGGTTGGGGTGAACCATTTACCAGAGTATAGCTACCGCCAGCAATATAGCCTGCCATACGGGCAGATTCCGGATATGCAGATATTCCATTATAGCCACTATGCACGTATAAACTAGCTGCCAAGCCTACCTGATCAGTCGTATCGTCACTGAGTATCATGATGTTACTACCCACTTCCCCATTATTGACAGGCTTTGTAGATGGGAAATAAGGAACCCGGTACTCCACTGCTACCACCCCTGTTGTAGGCAATATTTTATCGCCGCTCTGGGAACCAGACAGATAATTGTTTAACAGGGCTTGAGAACTTGCAGCATATTGAATAGTACTTGTTGAAGCGGCTATTGGGCTTCTTACACGCTGGTCAATTTTAATAGTAAATGGTTGGTAACCTACACTATTAATCTGACCGTTGGTTGCATCCAGCGCAAAGGTACAGACAGCCATAGCCTGGCCAGTCGCTAACACAGACATCAGTGCTGTAGAGATTAAATACTTTTTCATCCTGATTTGCTTCCTTCATTTATTGGTGTTTCATCTATATTTAATTGCCGACTTCTATGGTCAGCAATTGTAGTGTAAAGGAATCAAATGATGTCTGCCCAGCAAAACCGAGCAAATACAGCGCTGAGAGACATCATTTGAGCTAAAATTTTTATTATTTTTTCCATGCATTTTTCTGGTTTATCGTTATGTTCTTGCTATTAAAAACCGGTTGGGCTAAGCAGCAGCCGGTAGGTGTATTTTAATAGATTTGCACTGAGAAAAAGCAGCATGAACAGCTGAAAGCGACACAGTTTGTCGTCAATCAACACATTGATAAATATTTAATTTAATTGAAAAAAATCAGTGAGATCTGTTTTGTTTTGGACATAAAAAAGCCCCTTTCGGGGCTTGCGATTTTAATAAAAAAACTCAAAAAAACAGCAATACCCGCTTTATATGTTTATCCCTCTGTTGTTATTGTTCTTTGTATTATCAACTCTATCTTAAGCTAAAACCCGGCTACCGGGTTTTAGCCCCCACAGTCAAACCCGGGATTATTTGGCAATCCAGCCAGTATTACCAGTACCTGCCTCTTTCACATAAAAAGCCACACCAGTACCACCGTCTGCACGTAAATAAACTGAACCAACCCGGGCAGTGACAACACCTTCGGGCGAGCCCATACCGGTAGTAATGCTTGGTGATGCACTGGTCGACCCCATCGTCAAACCACCATTAATATTTACATCATCAACACGGAGCCTGCTAAAGGGATAGTTAGAGGAACCCAACGTTAAAGTTGATGGTGTTGTAGGCCGGACTACACCATTTGAAACCAGAAGATAGGGCACTTTTGCCTGACTAACTGCGTCATAAGCGTTATAAATAAATGTGCCATTGACATCAAAACTGGTTTGATAAACTGGCGATGACAGGGTTCCGTTATTAGATAACGCCATGTAAGGCTTTTTAACGTAGTTAGCCGCATCGTAAGCATTGAATGTAAAAGAACTTTCCGCATCAAAGCTGGTTAAATGCACTGGTACAGGCGCATTGGCATTTGCGGTAATATTTGGGGTAATTACATCCCCCGACACATTAAATACCGAAATACGGGCATTATGCTGCCAATTAATATTCCTGAGAGTACTGGCAATTTGCACTCCATTTAAGCTGACCGGTGCATTTATCTTGTCATTAACCAGCGAAACTTCGCCCGTATTACTGGTAATGGCAAACTCTGCCAGTGCACCTGTATCATTACTGCCTACTGTTTCTCCGTAGCTGTTTACAAACGTATCGCGGTTACTGCGATCCAGCCGGATCATATATTTGGATTTGGTTCTAAACGAACAGTTAACAAAATTATGCCCCTGTCCTGCTTTTGCCCCATTCTTAATAGCGGCATTATGTTTATAGCTACCACCATCCAGCTTTCTGGTCTCCACATCAATAGCACTGGAACATGACAAACGACTGCCAATAACTGATAGATCACTAGTGCCGCCAGGTGCCCAAATCCAGTCATCAGGATTACTATAATTATCAGGATTTCGCGTTGTGCCTTGAACAACCAGACCCCACAAGCCTTCTAAAAAACAGTCCAATACGGAGATTTCATTGGCACCATCATCCGCCTGAACTGATGTGTATCGAATATCGGTTGCTGGCACAGGGCTATTATTTTTGGACCATGTGGCATCAATATATAAACCACCCGCAGAAAATGGTCCGCGAACATCCACATTTACAAAACGGTTACGCCTGGTACTAGGAACAAATACCCCTGCCGACCAAGGCGAGGTCGATGTTTTTAAAGTCATATTCCGCAACTCGGTATCAGAGCTTCCCATGACAACCAGAGGCGTAAAATTAGCCGTATCACTTCCCGTGATATCTGTCCATTTACGCGAGTTACCGGCACCATACGTCAGAAGTATAGTACCCAGGCCATTGCCCAGCCACGCATTTTCTGTTCCTGCACCCTCCCATACCGAATAGCAAAATAACGTTCTATTGATGACATATTTCCCTGGAGGAAAATATAATGTCGCCCCAATCTCTTTACAAACCAAACTAGCAGCCTGAATAGCAACCCAGTCTATAGAATCAACACTTGACTCAATAAAAGGAAAAGCATTTTTAATATCAAGCCAGCTAAGCTGCCGATAATTTGGCTTTGCTGAATTGCTCCAATCAGCCACCGGATAGTAAGTACCATCACCGATAGCCCCAAAGTCTTTTACATTAATAACCTGTGCGTTTTTATTATGCTGGCTAATTTTTATAGGATTAATGGTTGTTGTAACATCAGGGAGGACAGGCTTAATATAAAAAGGCTGCTGAACTTCAACATCATTATCTGGAATAGTCATTTATCTTTATCCATCATAAAAAGAAAAAGTACTGATCAGGTGTAACCCCAGTCAGTTCGTGTATTTTAACCGGATTACTACTATAAAAGGCCCTCTATCAGACACTTTGCGACACAGCTTGACGCAACATAAACATATGATTTATAACGAATAATAAAAACAAAAACCGACAGAATTTATAGTGACCATGCAATAAAAAAAGCCCCTTTCGGGGCTTTTTTTACTGCTCAAAACCGCAAGCATAACTTCAACTAAATCAGGTTTTGCCCGTTATTAAAAAATCGTTGCCGGGTATCCGATGGTGAATTAAACCCTTCTGCCCCGTCAAAGAAGGCCTTAAACAGGAGGGGGTTATAGCTTGCACCAGTTGATGCCGAAACCAGAATTGGGTTAAAAAAAGCAAACCCCTGTTCATGCTGCGCAGGCTGGTACGGTATGGTAAGTATCCAGTCCGCCGCATGTGGCGCATAACTACGCACATGAATGGCAAGCGCATCCATACGCCCGTAAGGCAAATTGGCAAAGCTGTCATAAGCCAGAATCTGATAGGGCAAATTTTCAGGATTATTTTGCAGCCGGACCAGCCCCGCCTCGGGATCACTATCCACCAACCGGGTAACCAGAAACTTACCATCCTTAATCCGCAGCATAGTCGGTGCAAGGGCAGCACCGCCTTCCACCATATACAGGCTCAGGCTGGCTAAATGCCCTGCCATCTGCATGGCAGTTACCCATGCACCTTCGCTATCTCCCGTAGGCTGTAGGTTTGCCAGTTTACTGTCGGCAGGCATTAAAACCAGCGGCTTGGCATGTTGCTGGTAAAAATGCAGGCGCTCCACACAGGTATTGCCAGACGCATCAGCAAACAGCGCATCACAAATTATTTCAATGGGTAAATGATGGTAGCTGTCGCCCAGCATACAGCTTAAGAACGTACCCAGT
>JASLIR010000239.1 GCA_030152125.1 Alkanindiges sp. | reverse complement strand
CACAGGCAGCGGCCTGATGCAGGCCAAACAGCAGGGTTAAATTACACTGGATGCCTTGCTGTTCCAGTACTTTGGCGGCTTCAATACCTTGCCAGGTGGCAGCAATTTTAATCAGCACGCGTTTTTTATCGATGCCTTCGGCTTCATATTGCTGAATCAGTTCCTGCGCCTTGGCAATGGTTTCTTCCGTACTATAAGACAGGCTGGCATCCACTTCGGTGGATACCCGGCCATCAATCAGCTTTAAAATTTCAATACCCAGTTTGACGGTTAAAATGTCAATCATGCGCTCAATCATGGTGTCCTGCACCAGACCCTCTGCAACTGCCTGGGCATGTGCCTGTTCCAGTAAATAAAAATTTTCCGGCAGCAAGGCAGCAGCGGTAATCAGCGAGGGGTTGGTAGTGGCATCCAGTGGCTTAAACTGTTGAATGGCCGCCAGATTTCCAGTGTCGGCAACCACCGTGGTGAGTTGACACAATTGAGCCAGCGCATTGTTACTATTGTTTGATAATTGTGCAGTCATTATTGCTAAACAGTCCTGTCATTATTTATTCATTGACTTGTAATGTAGCAAAAAATTGAATAGTACAGGTGCTTTTATACTTAAAAATAATGTAGGCATTTATGTAGGAACTGTAAGCGGATTTAAAGCCTGCCGGTAGTTATACCAGCAGGCTTTAGGAGGAGAGCGGACGTTAACTCCCCTGGGCTTTAGGGGGAAATCCCAGCCAGGATTTTAACTTGCGCAAGCCTGGTAGAATGTCATCTACCAGTGTATACACCGCCGGAATAACCAGCAGGGATAGGAAGGTACTACTGATCAAGCCGCCAATAACCGAAATAGCCATTGGTGCACGGAAGCTGGGGTCAGTGCCGATACCAAGGGCGATAGGCAACATACCTGCCCCCATGGCCAGGGTGGTCATGATGATGGGGCGCGCACGCTTGTGACAGGCATCCAGCAGGGCATTAAAACGCCTTAGGCCTTTTTCCCGCCGTGCCAAAATGGCATAGTCCACCAGCAGAATGGAGTTTTTGGTGGCAATACCCATCAGCATAATCAGGCCGATCATACTGGGCATGGACAGGCTACTATTAGTCACCAGCAGCATTACAAATGCACCACCAATCGACAGGATGAGTGCCATGAGGATGGTGACTGGCTGTAAAAAATCCTTAAACAGCAGTACCAGTACCACATAAATGCACATCACGCCGGTAAGCATGGCCAAGCCAAAGCTGGCAAACAGTTCGCCCATTACTTCGGCATCGCCAATATTGGTGCGCTTAACGCTGGGCGGCAGGTTCTTCATGGTGGGCAACTGGTCTACCTTGGTAGCCACATCGCCTAAAGCCTGGTCATTCAGTTCAATCACAAAGTTAATATTACGCAGGCGGTTAAAGCGGTCAATCTGTGAGGGACCACTTTCAATATCCACATGCGCAATACTACCCAGCATTACAGGCCCTTTATTGCCGCTAACCACCAGCCGTTTCATCAGGTCTAAATCCTGACGGGCTGCCAGAGGCAGGCGAATTACAATAGGCACCTGACGCTGGGTTAAGTTCAGCTTGGCCAGGTTCTGGTCATAATCACCCGCGGTGGCAACGCGCAGGGTTTCTGCAATGGCCGCAGAGCTAACACCCAGTTCGGCTGCCTTGGCAAAGTCAGGGCGAATCACCAGCTCTGGGCGGGTTAGGGCTGCACTGGATATAATGCTGCCAAGGTTAGGGATAGTACGCAGTTCGCGCTCCAAGGCACGTGCTGTACCCACCAGCGCATCAGGGTCTTCACCGGACAAGGACAATTGATACTGGCTGTTGGCACCGGCAAGGCCAACCTGTACCCGCGCAGCAGTAATCACATTCAGGCGTTGCCGCAGGTCTTTTTCAATATCCTGCAGGCTGGCCTGGCGGTCAGTGCGCTCGCTGGTTTGTATGGTCAGGGTTGCCTTGCGTGGTTCGGCACTGCTGGAAGGGGCAAAAGGGTCACTGCCAGCTGCACCACCACCAATGGTGGTATATACGCTTTTTACTTCCGGGTTTTGCTCAATCACGCTACGGGCATATTCTGCGGCAGCCAGTGTATCGGCCAGTTGCGTTCCGGGGCTAAATTCCAGGCGCACCTGGGTTTGTCCGGTATCTGCAGGCGGTACAAAACCGGTAGGCAGTAAGGGAACCAGATTTAAAGATGCAATAAAAAAGGCAATGGCAGCAAACAGGGTAAACCAGCGGTAGCGGATACACCATGCTACCGTGTGCAAGTAGATACGCATCACACGGCCATCATTATCCTGATGGGTGAGTTCCGGTTGATCCCTTAAGGTATCATCATCAACCGTTTTGCCTACAAAAGGCTTTAAGATGTAAGCCGACATCATGGGGGTCAGCAAACGGGCCACAATCAGTGATGCAAAAATGGCTAACGAGGCTGTCCAGCCAAACTGTACGAAAAACTTGCCAGCCACACCACTCATAAAGGCAGTTGGCAGGAATACCGCAATCAGGGTAAAGGTAGTGGCAATGACTGCCAAACCAATTTCATCCGCTGCCTCCATGGCGGCAGCGTAAGGCGTTTTACCCATGCGTAAATGCCGGATAATATTTTCAATTTCGACAATGGCATCGTCCACCAGAATACCCACCACCAGCGACATGGCCAGCAGGGTGACGGTGTTTAAGGTAAAACCAAAATAGTACATGCCAATTAATGCGGGCAGAATGGATAAGGGCAGTGCAGTCGCCGCAATAATGGTGGCACGCCAGTCGCGCAGGAACAGCCAGACTACCAGTACAGCCAGAAAAGCGCCTTCATATAGCAGCGCCATGGAGCCGTCGTAGTTGTCCTGTACCGGCTTAACAAAGTTAAAGGCTTCACTGATGCTTAAATCAGGATGCTTTTCCTTAAGTTGTTCCAGTACGACTTGAACCCCTTTTTCAACATCAATTTCACTGGCGCCTTTACTGCGGGTGATTTCAAAGCCAATAACGGGCTTGCCATTTAACAGTGCCATGCTGCGGCGTTCGGCAATGGTATCTTTAATGATTGCAACCTGATCCAGCCGGATATGGCGGCCATTACTCAGGGCTATATCCATCTGTTTCAGTTCGTCAGCAGATTTAACCGTGGCGATGGTACGGATGGATTGCTCGCTGCCACCAATTTTGGTTTGACCACCGGAAGCATCCTGCTGGGTCAGGCGTAACTGACGGGAAATGTCGGCAGCAGTCACGCCCAGTGCCAGCATTTTAGCCGGGTCCAGTTCCACCTCAACCTGCCGGGTTACCCCGCCAACACGGGCAACCGCACCAACGCCTTTAACCTGTAATATGGCACGGCTGATGTCATAATCGACAAACCATGACAGTGCTTCTTCATCCAGCCGTGGCGACTGCACGGTATAAGTAAGAATCGGTGCACCGGACAAATTAATTTTACTGACAATCGGGTCGCGCAAGTCACCAGGCAGGTCGGAACGTACCTGCGCCACGGCATTACGCACATCGTCCAGCGCTTCCTGCAGGGGTTTTTCCAGGCGGAATTCTGCGGTAACAATCACCACGCCATCCTGAATGGTGGTGTACTGGTTTTT
>JASLIR010000198.1 GCA_030152125.1 Alkanindiges sp. | reverse complement strand
GTGGCTTGGAGGCCAGCGATCTTCAGGCCACTCATGGTCTGAATTTTTACAGGTTTCGCGGTATATCTAAAAATGTGATTTATTCTAGAAATAATCGTATGTTTGATAATAAGCATGATGCTGATTTATACGCATACCCTCAACAGGTTTTGCGGGTAAATTTTATACGAAATTTAAAAAATATAATATAAAACAAATAATTATGCTTTGGCATGGTGGTTGCAATCTTAGTGGTGACATGTCGCATACCTGATGACTACTGATCGTACCACTGCCAGTAACAAAGCTGGTGCGAAAATTTCCTGGAGAGATTGCGTGACCATTTTAAAAAACCATGCGGATGGATTACCGCAAAGAAAGCCTTCACGTGCCGCCGCCGTGAAGGAGAAGCTGGATTATCCGGTGATTGATACCGATATCCATACCAACGAATTTGGCCCGCTGCTGGAAGAATATATCGAGCAGTATGGCGGTACCAAAATTGTAGATGAATTTCGCCAGCACCTGAAAAGCAGCGGCCTGAATTTTCTGGCAGCAGAGTGGTATCGCCTGTCCCCGGAGGAACGCCGCAACCGCCGTATCCACCGTCCGGCATTCTGGGCGCTACCAGCCAAAAATACCTATGATTTAGCCACGGCATCCTTACCGGGTTTGCTGTATGAGCGTCTGGAAGAGCTGGGTACCGATTTTGCGGTGCTGTATCCCAACATTTCGCTGTTCCCGCAAAACACCGGGCGGGAGGATTTGCGCCGTAGCCTGACCCGTGCCATCAACCATTATCACGCCGATATTTACCGCCCGTATAGCGACCGTTTAACCCCGGTAGCCACCATTCCGCTGCATACCCCGCAAGAGGGCATTGAGGAAGTGGAATTTGCGGTAAAAACATTGGGCCTGAAAACCATCCTGATCCCCGGTGCGATTCGCCGTCCGGTGCAGTCACTGGCCGATAAATACCCGCCGCAGCATCACCGTGAACTGGGCGGCTATGCGCAATGGCTGGATTTCTTTGGCATTGACAGCGAACACGACTACGACCCGTTCTGGGCCAAGGTGATTGAGCTGGGTGTGAACCCCAGTACGCATTCCGGCAGCCAGGGCTGGAACGCCCGTTCTTCCATCAGCAACTACATGTTTAACCATGTAGGGCATTTTGCCGATGCATCCGAGGCACTGGCCAAGGCGCTGTTTTTTGGTGGTGTGACCCAGCGCTTCCCGCAATTGCGTGTGGCCTTGCTGGAAGGTGGCGCTGCCTGGGGTGCCAACGTGTTTACCCATCTGGTAGACCGCTGGCAGAAGCGTAACCGCGATGCCGTGCAAAACTACAATCCGGCCAATCTGGATAAAGAACTGATTTACCAGCTGTTCCAGCAGTACGGTGCCGATTTGCTGCAAGGCCGTGACCTGACTAAAGACGAAATTGCCGAGCATGCCTTTGGGGTTGGCTTTGGCCGCCGCTTTCAGGAACAGAATCCGAACGAGATTGATGACTTTGCGCTGGCAGGTATTGAAAGCGAACAGGACATTTATGACCGCTGGGTGCCGAACTTCTACTTTGGCAATGAGGCCGATGACCGCACGCTGGTACATGCCTTTAACACCAAGGCCAACCCGCTGGGTGCCAAGTTAAATGCTCTGTATTCCTCTGACTCCGGTCACTGGGATGTGCCGGATATTACCGAGCCGCTGGCCGAAACCTGGGATCTGGTGGAAGAAGGCGCCATTAGCGAGGCGGACTTTAAGGCGCTGGTATTTGACAATCCTTACCGTTTTTACACCGCCAATAACCCGGACTTTTTTAAGGGTACCCAGGTGGAAGCCAAGCTGAAAAAACAGGCTGCGGCAAACGTGGCCAAAGCAGGTTAAGCGATGCCTGATTATTTTTTGAATATCGCTTTTTTAAATCTGGTCTGTTGAAAAACAACTGAGAAAAGACACCGTTCCCCAATAGCTGGCAGTAGCTGGTCACGTGACCGGTCTGCTGTTGGGCCAGTCTGTTGGGTGAAGGGTTTGATGCTTATTTTATTCGTTTTGTTGAATGATGCTTTTTAGGGGATGTACGCGTGAAACAACATATTCTTGCAACTTCTGTTGCAGCCGGCATGTTTTTGCTGGCAAGCGCACCGGCTTTTGCGGCCACTGGCGTTGAAGACACTCTGGCCAAATTGCAGACGCAACTGGCCGCCTTGCAGCAGCAGGTGAACGAGCTGCAAAAGCAAAAAGAAGCCGAGACACAGCAACGCATTGAGGCACAAAAAGCCTTGTCCGCCCAGGGCGAAGCCGTACAGGCGGATGCTGCCGAAGCCGCACAATATGCCTCGCAAGGCGATCTGGATGGTTTCCGTTCCGACCTGGAAAACTACAAGTATGACGTGGCACGCCAGTACGAGCGCAGCACTGTGAAATCGGCACGTGACACCACCCTGTATGGCACGGTACAGATTCGCGCGCAGGCGCAGGACGAACCTACCGCCAGCGGTAACCCGGCACCGGTCAGCACGCGCCGCAACAGCTTTGATATTCCAACCGCCCTAATTGGTGTACGCGGCAACCTGTACCGTGATTACAAGGAAGGCAAAAACCTGGACTATCAGCTGTCCTTCAGTTATGGCAAGCGCCCTGGAACGGCGGGCAGCAGCAGCGATCTGAACCTGGCCGATGCCTTTGTGCGCTACAGTTTTACCTCCACCAATGGCGGGCTGGAAGTACCCAAGCTGAATGTGACCTTTGGTCAGCAGCTATTACCATTTGGCCTGGACCCGCAATCACCGGAAGATTTGCGTCCCACTATTAACGTGGCCACCGGCCTGGCCCAGCTGGGGCTGTTTAACCGTCAGGGCGGCCTGATCCTGCGCGGTGATGTGAAGCCCTTTGTAGATTATGCCGCAAACTACCGCGCACCGCTGTTTGAATATGCGCTGGGTGTGATTAACGGTAATGGCACCAACAAGCTGGATGACAACAACCACAAGGATTATATCGGCCGTGTGGCGTTTACCTTGCCGGTGGATTATGCCAGCTGGCTGCGTGAGCTGAAGGTGGGTGCTTCCTACATCAAGGGCAGCAAGAATGTGATTTCCGGTACCAGCGTGCTCACAGGCGATGGCCGTAATGACCGTGTGGGTTTTGATGTGTATTACAACCATGCCCCGTTTGGTGTGACCTATGAGTATGTGAAGGGCCTGTCTGATTTCGCCACTGCCACCAATAAGGTACAGGAGGTGAAGGCAGAAGGGCAGACACTGACCCTGTTTTATACCGTGGGTGACCAGTTTTATAACAGCGTAAAAACGGCCGCCAAATTTGACGATTTCTGGCCAAAATCCATTCAGACCTTTTATCGCTACGACACTTATAACCCGAATAAGGGCGAGGACGTACAGGGTATTGCCGGCCATGGACAGGGCAAGATCAATATCCATTCCCTTGGCCTGAATTTCTTTTTTGCGCAAACCACCAAGTTCCAGCTGGGGCTAAACCGCTGGGATTATCAGCACGACACACCGGCACAAAAAGACTTTAACGAAGTGCAGGCGCAATTCCAGTACACCTTCTAATTTATTTTGCTGATTTTTTAATGATTTTAATGAAAATTTAACAAGTTGAGAGATGTTATGAAACAGATTACCCGCCGCTTGCTACTTGGCTTGACTGCTGCCACGGCACTCAGCATAGCCTTGCCAGCCTTTGCAGAAAATGTTCCCACCGAAATCCGCCTGGCCAACCCCGGTGCAGGTGAAGGCGGCAAGCCCAAAGTAGGCTATTCCTTTGTGGCAACCGCCCACTTGCGTGGCGTAATTGAAGACGAGTTTAAGAAAGATGGCATTAAAGTGGTGTGGTACTCCTTTCCGGGTGCCGGGCCTGCGGTAAATGAGGCGCTGGCCAACAACAAGATCGATTTTGCCTGGCACGGTGACCTGCCGGTGATTGTGGGCCGTTCTACCGGCCTGAAAACCAAGCTGCTGTTTGCTGCTGGTCGCTTTGGCCCGGTGTACTTTACCGTGCCTTCCGGTTCCAGTGCCAAAAGCCTGGCCGATTTGAAAGGCAAAACCATTTCCACCTTTAAGGGCACCGCTGGCCAGTTGCAACTGGGTCGCCTGTTGCGCAAGTACGGCTTTACCGAAAAAGACTTCCGTGTAATCAGCCAGGATACCTATTCCGCGCGTACCTCACTGTCTACCGGTGATATTGACGGTTCGATTGTCAGCCCGTGGAGCCTGGAAGCACGCGGTGTTGCCAAGCGCATTATTGAAATCCGTGATGATAAAACCCTCACCGGGCCGCTCAGCTTTTGGGTGAGCGCCGACTTTGAAGCCAAGTATCCGCAAATTACCCAGCGTGTAGTTACCGCCTTAATTCGCCAGGACCGCT
>JASLIR010000131.1 GCA_030152125.1 Alkanindiges sp. | reverse complement strand
AGGTAGCTGGGCAGTAATAAAAAACGCAACAGCAGATCGTACAGCAGCAGCATAAATAATATTGAAGCAAGCAGGGTAAAATAGAAAAAGACCACCCACCATATTCTATAAATAGCTGCGCTCTTAAATAGCACTGCCACTACTGCACACAGGATGTTGATAAATACCAGACTAGTCACATATAGCATGACCAGCCGAAATCCACTAATTTCACTGTTTTGTACGCTAAACATGCCTGCCTTAAGCAGGCTATAGGCAAAAAGCATAAATATGCCAGCATTCAACTTTAGAAAGCTGTTACGTACCTCTTTTACAAGCAGCAGGTAAATTGAAACCGCTGGCAAAGCCACAAAAAAATACAGCAGAAATAGCAGCCCTGCTCCCGGTGCACCCGCAACACTCATGTTCGCCCTACTCCACCCCCTTATTACTTACGCCAAATACCCACGCAGCTTATGCACACTCACCCAACATGTATGCAAATGTTAAGTTTGTATTAACAATGCAACTAGCGTCGTATAGCACTAGACGACCTTAACAGTTGTTTTATATAGTCCGCTGGTGAATGAGACACAGTTCACAATAAAACCCAATAGATATTATTAAAGAAAATTTAACAAATAAACGGAGACACAACCATGTCGATCAAACCAAATCAGGTTGCCTTTTACAAGGCAAAAAACCTGCAAGGCAGCCCTGTCATTTATAACGAAGGTGATAGTGTGGCATTCCCCCCCTTTCATCCCGACAACGACAAATACCTGTCCTGTGAAGTGGGCAGCGAAATATGGGTAAATGCCTATGAACACAACGAGGCATACTCGCCGCAACCTGGCGTGCATGAGGAACTGTATTCCGGTGTACATAACGATTTAACCAGCCTGAACGGGCTATCCAAGTTTCAGGTGCTGGCAAAACACTTTGGCTATGCCCTAGATATCAAGCTGGTTGCCAAAGGGGACGTAGCCTCTGCCCCGGCAGGTGCCTACGAATTAACCCTGATCCCGTATCAGGTTGAGCCTGCGCATTGCAAGAACGGTGATGATTACATCGCTTGCCCTATTCCAAAGCTGACACCGCCGGATTCCGAAATTGTGTGCCAGTTGACAGTGCGTAAAACAGCATGGCCGGGGGAAACCGTAGCCAATGGTTCCATTTATTTTAAATACACGCCGGATACCGGCTTAATCAGCTTCCGCAAAACCGAAGGCTTTCCGCGCAACATGGATATTAACCAGGACGGCAAAACCAATTTTGTGTTTGGTATTCTGGCGGATAACTGATTGATAGTTTGAGGATCGGGAGTGCGTATAGCGCTGGTTGCTGTACGCATTTATAGTTTTTAGAAGGCCGCAACCTAATCCGCCCTACTATTTAAAGCACAACTTAAAGCACAACGATCTCACCGGTTGGCATCCCACCACCAAGCCGGTAGCCCGTACTCCACTCCCCTTCAAGAGCAAACCATGCGTTAGCAGGTCATTATTGCTCTTGAAAAATATTCTAAAAAAATGTTGACAGTGCATACTTATAATTTTAGTCTGCATTCATAAGTTCTTTTTTAGAACTTACAGGTGATCTCGGTTCGCTGGAAATCACCTGGTATACACGGCAGATGTACCGCATAGGCAATGGCATCAAGCCTGCTCCAGACGAACACGCCCTAAAGCCCTTTGTGCTGGATATTAAGGATAAAGGTGTGGGCATTCTTAAAAACCGTAAGCTGCGCGCCAGCTAATTTGTCCAGTTTATAATTTGAGGAATAACATGAATAGTCCGCAACATCCGCAACACTTAAGTTCCGACTGGGATGCCATTATTATCGGTGGTGGTATAGGCGGTTTGTCTACGGCAGCTTTTCTTGCCACCAACGGCTTAAAAACCTTATTGCTTGAGCAATACAGCGTGGTCGGTGGTTGCAGCCACGTGTTCCGGCGCAAACGCCAGTGGGAGTTTGACGTGGGCATTCACTACATTGGCGACTGTGGTACCAATGGTCAGGTGCCAAGAATATTACGCAGCCTTGGTCTGGAAGATCGTATAGAGTTTAGCCTGATGGATTCCAGAGGTTACGACACGATTGTTTTGCCGGACAAGCAGGTGAAAGTTCCTTATGGCTGGGACAACTATCTGGATAACCTGATTGCCGCCTTTCCCAATGAGGAAAAAGGCTTACGTAAATTTGTAGGGGTTATTTCTTCCATTGGTATGGCACTGGACCGTAGCCGCACCCTTGCCAGCCTGAAAGGCACAGCAAAATTTGCCTTTGATGCAGGTGCCAGTTCGGCATGGGCCATGCTGCCGGTTACAGCCCTTATGGATTATTGCCGCTTAAGTGAAGAAGCCCGCATTGTGGTATCCATCCAGTTTGGCCAGTATGGCTGCCCGCCTTCCCGCGCGCCAGTTGTATTACATGCCGGCCTGCTGCAAAACTATATTGAAGGGGGCGCCTGGTACCCTAAAGGCGGTGGTCAGTTATTTGGTGGTAATCTGGTTGAAGTCATTGAAGCCCACAATGGTGCTGTGCGCACGCAGGCCAGGGTTGAAAAGATTTTGCTGGATAATGGCAGAGTCAGCGGGGTGCAACTGGATAGCGGCGAAGTATTTAATGCACGCATTGTCGTTTCCGCTGCCGACCTGAAAAAGACCTATATCAATATGATTGG
>JASLIR010000130.1 GCA_030152125.1 Alkanindiges sp. | reverse complement strand
CCAGGAACAACCCCGGCAACTGCAACAGGTATTTAATGGCTATCAGCAGGCGGCCAAGCTAGGCAACCGCATGGCGCAATATGAACTTGCCATGCTGTACTATCATGGCTACGACATAGCAAAAAACCATCCCCAGGCCCTGTACTGGCTGCAACAGTCTGCTGCACAACAATATCCCGATGCTGAATACCAGCTTGCTTACCTTTATTATGTTGGCGAGGCTGCAATGGTGAATAAAACCCTGGCTAAAAGCTGGCTGGATAAGGCTGCCGCGCATGGCCATGATAATGCCAGGTGGGCACTGAAAAACTGGTCATTTTAATGAAGTGACAGGTAGGCATCGGCCTGGATGACATCAGCAAACGCATTGAAATTAGGGATTCTTTTTAACCCCCATCACCCGTGCCCCGCTAATAATCATCTGAATCATGCTCACTGTATCGGCCAGCACCTGTTGCTGGCCTGCTTCATCCAGGTCAGCTGCCACTGCACCCATTTCAAAGGTTAAACGGGTAATCGCCTTGGCCACCAGATGCGGTGCATAAATATCATAGCCCAGTTGCCGTTCCAGGCTAATCAGGTCGGTCTGCAATTCATTTTCAAAAAATGCCAGCTCCTGCTCTATCGCAGCCTTGAATGCCTCCGAACCCACGCGGCCTTCACGCAATAAAAACTTGAGATAACCCTCTTCGGCATTCAGCTGATTTATAAATACCTGCATGGAAGTTTCAACCACATTGCCCGGCCTCACTGCATTCGGTAGCAGTACCTGCTTGCGGGCGCTGCCTATCACCGTGCGCAACTGGTTGCCGGCACGTTCAATCAATGCTATTGCCAGCTCATCCACATCATGAAAATGACGGTAGAAACTATTGGGGGCAATACCGGCCTGCCGTGCAATCTCACGCAAGCCCAGGGTCGAGATACTGCGGTTTGGTCCCAGTATATCCAGCGCGGCATGAATCAGCTCTTCGGCAGTAATGGATGCCCGGCGCGGACTTTTCCCTTCAGGCGGCAGGTCGGTAGCAGGTTGCTCTGGCACAGTCACTTTTTTTATCTAAATGATCCAAAGATTCATTCTATTACAAAAAAACAGCATCTCAAAATATACAGTTGTATATACAACTGTATATTACTGTGTATAATACGATCAAACAACACATGAGTGGCATGTATGGCTTTGGCAACTTTAACGCGTATGAATCCGGTTCAGGACGATGTGGTCGATTTCTGGCTGGCTAGAATCAATCCTTTATGGTCAGTGAATACCGCACTGGGCAAAATCGTGGCGCGTAAAGTGGCATCCAGAAACAGTGTCAGCCTCACTATTCAGTGCAACAAACATGTGCTTGCACCACAACCGGGTCAGCATGTCACCCTTAAAGTAAATGTGGATGGCAGAAAGCTGTCGCGCAGTTACAGCCCTTCTATCGTGTCACTCAATCCGCTGCGCCTGGAAATTACCGTTAAACGGGTAGCCGAAGGTAAAGTCAGTACCTGGCTTACCCAGCAGGCAAAGGCGGGTGATGTACTGGAAATTAGCCAGCCCTTTGGCGATTTTTTATGGCAAAACGATCAACGCCCGGTTTTATTTCTGGCGGCTGGTAGTGGTATCACCCCCATCATCAGCCAGTTACGTGCGCACCTGCATAACAGCCTGCAACGCCCTGTTAGCCTGCATTACTGGGTTAAAGAACGCAGCGAGGCTTCTTTTCTGGCCGAGTTTTTAGCCCTGCAACAGCTATACAGCAACTTTAGTTTTTATTTGCACCTGACGCAGCAAAGCGCACAACATCCTTATGAGCGTGAAGGCCGTATTGGTGCGCAATCTGAATTTGCCCGGACAAACCTGAATACAAGCATCGCCTATGGCTGTGGGCCACATGCCTTTGTACAGGCAGTCGCTGGTTTGCTTAAAGGCCAGGTATCGCAATGGTTTGAGGAAAGCTTTTCCCTGCCTGCACTGGCAAGTGGCACTGGCCAAACCATTCAGCTGCGCCTGTTAAAACAGGGCCGTGTACTGGAAATCCCCAATAACCAGCCAATTCTGGCTGCACTGGAAGCTGCCGGTATTAGCCGCCCCTCCGGCTGCCGCATGGGGGTGTGTAATACCTGTGCCTGCCGTAAGGTGAAAGGTGTAAGCGAGAACCTGTTATCCGGTGATAACGCACACGAGGAAGAGGCTGCCCTGAAAATTTGCATCAGCAGCGCAAAATCCAATTTAGAGCTCGATATTTAAAGATTTTTTAAAACTTATAGTCTTTTAAATTTAAACGATTGCAACAGGATAAAAATATGAAAGCGATGACCTTTGACGTACCGGCCAGCAAACCTGCAGCGGAAGAATACCACCTGCCCCTTAGCCAGCAGCAGCTCAACATGCTGGCCAGTGAGCTGGATGCATTGCGCCAGAAAGTGCTGGCAGACCTGGGTGAACGGGATGCCAGATACATTCGCAACATTGTAAAATCGGTACGCTATAGCAGTTTTGCAGGCCGGGCCCTGTTGATGCTGGGCTGGTTGCCGCCAGCATGGCTGGCAGGTACGGCGCTGTTAAGTGTGTCCAAGATTCTGGAAAATATGGAACTGGCACATAACGTGATGCACGGCCAGTATGACTGGATGAATGATGCCAGCCTGAACGGCCAGCGCTATGAGTGGGATACTGTGGGAACCAGCCAGAGCTGGTGTAAAACCCATAACTTTAAGCACCATACGTATACCAACGTAAAAGGCATGGATGACGATATTGGCTATGGACTGATCCGTTTATTCCCGCAGCAGCGCTGGAAGCCGTTTTATTTAGGGCAGCCTGTTTATACTGCGCTACTGGCCATGCTGTTCCAGTGGGGAGTAGCGATTCAGGATTTAGAACTAGGCCGTTATGTACAAGGTAAAATAAGCCGGCAGGAACTGATTGAACACGCCAAACCCACCTTAAGAAAAATGCGCTCGCAACTGTTTAAGGATTATGTGTTCTTTCCGCTGATTGCCGGACCGTCTGCCCTGCCGGTATTCCTGGGTAACCTGACCGCCAATGGCGTGCGTAACCTGTGGGTATTTGCCATTATTTTCTGTGGTCACTTTACCGAAAATGCCGAAATTTTCCCAAAAAGCATTGTAGAAAATGAAAGCCGTGGCAGCTGGTACTACCGCCAGATTAAGGGCTCGTCCAACCTGAAAGGCGGCAAGCTGTTTAACATCCTGTCCGGCAACTTAAGCCATCAGATTGAACACCACCTGTTCCCGGACATCCCGGCACACCGCTATGAAGAAATGTCCGTAACCGTGCAGGACATCTGCAAGCGTTACGGCATTTACTACAATACTGGCAAGTTTAGCAGCCAGTTTTCGCAGGTACTGCGCCGTATTTTCCGCCATAGCCTGCCTAGCTCCGTGGCAGCTTAAGTTCTTTAGAGTTTGCGTTCAGCAGGCCGGGTATATCCCGGTCTTTTTTATAGGTGCTTACAACAGGTCAACGGTCTTATCAATCACCAGCACTGGCTTTTTACGAGGCTTGGGGGCGAAGCTATGAGCATGAGGAATATATTCCGCAAGAAGCACTGCTTTGCTTGCAGCGCAAGCCTATCAATTTTTCGGCTTCCTATGGCTGCCGAAAATTTGGCCTTTGATTTTTATAAAAATATGTCATTACTACTTGTAAAGTCAAAGGCGCAAAAATCGCCTTCGCAAGCGAAGGCGATTTTTGCGTTGGTTTGGAGGGAAGCCCTCCAAACCACCCAGAGCCAAGATAGCTATAGTTAAACTTGTAAAACGCTTAGTCATACGCATACATGATGCAATTGAGCCAGTGGGCTATACATCAATTTAGTCCTTTAGGTGCTATCAACAAAATAAGTTTCCAGATAAAACGACATATCAAATGCTGCCAAAATGCCAAGTATCTCTGGAGACAAGGTGGTAGATGCCATCGTCCTCTTATGTTGTGGAATAAACTGAGCACACCACCAATATAAATTCCACTGAATAATACATATATTATTTTTGCTACCTGTTATATCAACAAATCTAGCATATTCATAAAGTAACAGCCATGTAATATCACTTGCTGTAAGCTACCCGGCCTTTTTTAAAACATGAGCAGAATATCATGCGCTCCCGCCCCTCATCCCGCCTGTTAATCCTCAACCAACAAAACCAGCTACTGCTTTTCCAGTTTGAGTTTCATGATGGCGCTTTAGCAGGACAACGTTACTGGGCCACCCCCGGCGGTGGCGTAGAACCGGGCGAAAGCGATGAGCAGGCCGCCTTGCGTGAACTGTTTGAGGAAACCGGAATGATTGCGCATGAGCTTGGCCCTTTGGTGGGCTATCAAAACTTCCCCATGCAAATGCCTAGTGGGGAAATTGTATTATCGCAAGAGAAATTCTGGCTACTTAAAACAGATATGACAGCGATTGATAACAGCCACTGGACAGCACATGAACGCAAGGTGATGACAGCTCACCGCTGGTGGTCGCTGCATGAAATGACTACTACCAGCGAGCAAATCTACCCGGAAGCGCTGGCCACGGCATTGTCCGGCCCTGCTGGCAACTGGCCGGTTGATTTTAAGATACTGCTGGAAAGCACCTCTTCATACCAAAATTCAAAAATAAATTAATACGCTGACCGCTCTTGCTTTGAAAGTCGTTCGCATGAGCGGCACTGCCGCGCAAGACGAAGGCCTGTCCGTAGTTAAGCGTCAGGACTACGGCTATTTCATAGATGTAAAAATTACTGTTAAGCCCATAAGCCAAGCGGGTGGTATACGACCGAGTTTTGCGAATGACAATGGTTTGCCTACTTTAGCCTTATGAGCAGCACTGCTGCGTAAGGTAGGGCCCGCCGCAGGCGAATCCTTCCATTCAACCGTGAACCGATAAGACTCCGTTGTGTTAAGTTAATTTAGCAGATTGATATAAGACATTACGCCAGCG
>JASLIR010000099.1 GCA_030152125.1 Alkanindiges sp. | reverse complement strand
ACTGGTAATGCGCTGGATAACCGCCTGTATGGTAATGATGCCAATAACATCCTGACTGATACGGCCGGTAAAAACTACTTTAGCGCCCGTGGTGGTGACGATACCATCAATGTAGGTGGCGGTATTACTACCATCTTTGGTGGTACCGGCTCCGACACAGTAGTATACCAGCTGCTTGCTAATACCAACGATGCTGGACATGCTGGCCGGGATGTGTGGAAGGATTTCACCCTGGGTGATACGACTACCAACAATCAGGCTGACAAAATTGATATCAGTGACTTGCTGGTAGGCTATGCAGGTGATGGTTCGGCTGCTTCACTGGCACCGTACATCAACACCATTCACTCAGGCAACAATACCTTGCTGACGCTGGATCGTGATGGTGCAGGCAGTACTTATACTGCAGAAAGCATCCTCCGTCTGGACAATGTGACTACTAATCTGGCTGATTTGCTGAATAACCATCAAATCATCATCTAACGCGGGTTTTGTTTAACGGATGGCCTGGTTTTATGCCAGGTTATCCTGATAAACAAAAAAAGAGAGCTTTGCCGGGGAGGGAAAGCTCTCTTTCTTATGCTATTAACGCGCTTTGGCGCAACAGATATTATGCGTCCAGACCGGCCATTACTTCATCAGAGAAGTTAACATTGGTATATACGTTCTGCACATCATCCAGGTCTTCCAGCATGTCAATCATTTTCATGATTTGCTTGGCCTGATCAGCATCATTAATGTCGGCTTGCGTGGATGGATGCATGGTGACTTCGGCATTGTCGGATTTTAAGCCGGCAGCAGTTAAGGCATCCTGCACATCACCAAAGCTTTCCGGCGAAGTAATAACCAGAACACTTTCACCATCATTTTCAATATCATCAGCACCGGCTTCCAGTGCTACTTCCATGATTTTGTCTTCCAGTGACAAATCATCAAAGCGGATTTCCCCACGCTTGGTAAACAGGTAGGCTACCGAGCCGGAGGTACCCAGGTTACCACCGGTTTTGGTAAAGCAGTGACGCACTTCCGGCACCGTACGGTTGATGTTATCCGTCATGGTTTCCACCAGTACAGCCACGCCACCAAGGCCATAACCCTCATAGGTGATTTCTTTCAGGTTATCTGCTTCGTCATTACCGGCGCCACGCTGAATGGCGCGGTTAATGGTGTCGCGGGTCATGTTTACAGACAAGGCTTTTTCCACGACTGCGCGTAGGCGCGGGTTTTTGGCTGGGTCCGGTTCACCTTGCTTGGCGGCGCTTACCAGTTCGCGGATATATTTGGTAAATAACTTGCCGCGACTTGCATCCTGTTTGGCTTTACGGTGCTTAATGTTGGCCCATTTGGAATGTCCAGCCATGGTTTACTGCTCCTGAATATGACACCTGACGCGTTTTTGTGCATACGCATTTAACGCCAGTTTTATAAGATGCTAAAAATGGCATCTATTTTAGCATAAGCGCTTATTTGCTGAAAATTGCCTTTTCAATCCTAAATGCTTAAAACATGCCCAATAATCATTATTAGCTTTTACCAGCGGTATTTGCCCCAGTTTTCCGGGTTGGCCCAGTATTTGGAGTTCAGCCAGTCCGGCACCTGCTTGTAGGATAAAATATTAAACTGCCAGATAATCAGCTGTGCATCGGCTAATTGCTCTATCTGGCTAAAACCCAGGGCACGTAATAAAGGTGTGTGCTGCAGGCCAGCCAGAATCAGCACCCGGCGTGCCAGTAAATCACGCAGGCGGGTAATGCCATGGCTTAAAACCTCGGCAGAAACCTTAGCAGAAATACGGTTGCCTGAATTGCCAGCATTTGTGCCCGGCATTGCAGAATTAGGCTTGTTTAAAACAAAATTGCCTTCATAATCATCTTTTAGACTTATCACTGCCAGATCATAGCGCTTGTTAAACGCAAAGGATTCCAGCTCTGTGAGAGAAATGGATTGCCATTCGCCCGGCCATTGCGGGGTGGTGGGTAAATCAATCGCCAAACCATGGGTAACTGGTTTCTCCTGCGCTAAACGATCAATAAGTGGCAAAATGTCTATGGGCCAATCGGTGGTCACGGGATTATCCTTGTCAGCAGTTTATATAAGCAGCGGCTTGTATTATCTGCCTTATTAAAGAAGTTAGCGAGCTATGGAATATCAGGGCATTTGCCACAAAATGCGTGCAAAACTTGGCGAAACTGTGGAAACAAGTCAGGGGCATCTGGCGGCAGGTGTAGAGTATAGTCTGGTTGTCGATCCGTTTGAATCTGCTTTAACCGGGTTGGTTGGAAATTCCATCGAACTGGAGTGGACAGGCCGTATTACCTGCCTGGGATGTGGTGCCAAAACACCAAAGTCCTATTCACAGGGTTACTGCTTTAAATGCTTTAAAACCAAGGCTGCCTGTGACCTGTGTATCATGAAACCGGAAACCTGTCATTTTCATTTAGGTACCTGCCGTGAGCCGGAGTGGGCGCAAACCTTTTGTTTTAATCCGCATGTGGTGTATCTGGCTAATTCCAGTGCATTAAAAGTCGGTATTACCCGGCATAACCAGATGCCAACCCGCTGGCTGGATCAGGGTGCTACCCAGGCCATTCCCATCATTCAAACCCAAAGCCGTTTTCTGGCTGGTGTGGTAGAGGTACTCATCGCGCAGCATATGTCGGATAAAACCGACTGGCGTAAAATGTTGAAAGGCGACTCCGAACCATTAATGTTGCAACAGATTCGGGATGAGGTATTAAACCGTTATGAAAGCGATTTGCTGAAGTTGCAGCATGCCTATCCGGATCAGGTTTCCATTATTGAGCAGCAACGGGTGCATGAGTTTGCGTACCCGGTAGAACGTTACCCGGAAAAAGTTACCGCGCATAATTTTGATAAAACAGCAGTGATTAAAGGCCGCTTAAATGGCATTAAGGGGCAATATTTGTTGCTGGATACCGGTGTGTTAAATATTCGTAAGTTTGGCGGTTATGAGCTTATCTTGCGCGCTTAAGGCTGTTAATCTAAGACCAGGCTGAACAATAACAGCAGCAAAATAATAAGGAGAATCAGCATGGCGCAATTTGCCATCATCGGCTTGGGCAGCTTTGGTGCTACTGCTGCGCGGGAGCTGATGCGTTTGGGCCATGATGTGATTGGTATTGATAAAGAGGCCAAGTATGTAGATAGCCTGGCGGCCGATATTACTTATGCTGCCATTGCCGATGCGACTGATGAGCATGTACTGCGCGAGCTGAATGTTGAAAACTGTGATGCCGTAATTGTCGCCATTGGCGATAATATTGAAGCCAGTATTCTTTGTGTGCTGCACCTGAAAACACTGGGCATTAAGAAAATATGGGTAAAAGCTAAATCCAAGGCACACCATATGATTCTGTCGCATCTGGGGGTCGGTAAAATTATCCACCCCGAAGAAGATATGGGTATCCGTATCGCGCAGGCGCTCAATTACCCGATGATCAGCCGTTATATGGTGCTGGGTGATAACCATTTTATTGTGGCTGTGGATGCTGCTGCGCGTTTAAAAGGAGTTTGCCTGTGCAAGATGCTGGAAGGCTATAACGGGATTCGCATAGTGTTGCTAAAACGCAAAGACAAAGTATTTTATGATATTAACCCTACTTTTTTGCTGGAGGAGCATGACCAGATTGTGCTGGAAGGCTGCCTGACTGATTTAAACAAGCTGGCCAGCAAGTTTTCATAATCTATAACAACCAATGCCTCATCACATGGTAGTCGCATTAATAATAGGGATGACCCACCGTGAAACTGCTTACCATTTCCAATAAATACACCATCGATTTAAGCCCGCCCAGCGTGCTGGCACTTGGTTTTTTAATGTTTATGCTAGTGGGGACTTTATTGCTGAAGCTGCCTTTTGCCAGTGTAAAACCCGTAACATGGCTGGATGCCTTTTTTACTGCTACCTCGGCCGTGACTATTACCGGGCTGTCGGTAGTGGATGTGGGTGCTACCTTTTCCGTGTTTGGTCAACTGGTGATTACCGCACTTATTCAGATTGGCGGCCTGGGTTTTATGACTTTTGCAGTAATAGCAGCCATGAGTTTGTCGGCACGGATGGGCGTGCGCCAGCAGGCCTTTGCACAGGATGCACTGGGGCAAACCAGCTTGTCCAAGGTGGGACATGTGGCAAAGGCAGTATTTTTTTATACCATTTTCTTTGAAGTAGTTGGCCTTATTTTACTCACTTTTGCCTGGCATGAACGTTTTGGCTGGCTGGGTGCAGCCTATCATGGCCTGTTTTATAGTGTTTCGGCTTTTAATAATGCTGGCTTTTCCCTATTTACCGACAGCATGTCGGAATTTGCCGGGCATTTCTCGGTAAATATGATTATCAGCAGCCTGTACATTATTGGTGGTATCGGCTTTGCCATATTGATGGATATCCGGCAAAACCGCAGTTGGGCCAGGCTGCAAACCAACACCAAGGTGGTGCTGACAGCCACGGCCATTACCAATCTGCTGGCCTTTATTTTAATCTGGAGCCTGGAGGCTTCCAATGCCAATACGCTGGGTAATATGCCGGTGGGTGACCAGGCACTGGCAGCGTGGTTTCAGGCTACAGTGCCGCGTTCGTCCGGTTTTAACAGTGTGCCGACTGATCAGCTCACCAATGCATCCACCGTATTAACCATGTTTTTAATGTTTATTGGTGGTGGGTCTTTAAGTACTGCGGGCGGTATTAAAATTGGTACATTCGTGATTTTACTGGCTAGTACCTATGCTTTTTTAAGGCGGCATGATGATGTAAGGGTGTTTAAGCATACGGTAAGCCAGAATGCAGTGATGAAAGCCCTGGCGGTAACCATGGTGACGGTAGTACTGATCTTTATTGGTATTTTCCTGATTGCCGCGATTGAAAAGCAGGCCAGTTTTATTGATGTAACCTTTGAGGTGGTATCGGCTGCCTGTACAGTGGGTTTGTCGCGTGGTTTGACCGGGCAGTTAAGCGGGTTAAGCCAGATCATTATTATTTTTATGATGTTTGCTGGTCGTCTGGGGCCATTAACACTGGCTTACTTTATTGCCACACCACACAAGAGCAGGGTGCGCTACCCCAATGCTGACATTCAGATTGGCTAGAATACCGGGCAAAATATTGGGCAACAGAATTCACAAAACACGGCATTGCCTGTTTTTGAAAGAGATTAGTTAAAAGAGACTGGATAGAAATTAAATAAGAAGGAATAGGCGTGTATGCCATAACTTCAAGCAATAAAAGAAAGCGCAAGCGCTAAGAAATTGCTTAGGACAATCGGGCTTTAATAATCGCAGAAACTGCGGCGGCGTCGGCACGACCCGCGATTTTGGGACGCAGTGAGTTCATCACCTTACCCATATCGCGAATGGTCGTAGCGCCTTGTGCGTTAATTTCCTGTGCAATCAGCTGGCCTAATTCTTCATCAGACAGAGCAGAAGGCAGAAATTGACTTATCACCCCGATTTCAAACTGTTCTTTAGCAGCCAAATCATCACGACCGGCACCAGTAAAGGCGGCAATCGATTCTTTACGCTGCTTAATTTGTTTCTCTAAAACAGCTAACACACGCGCATCATCAAGTTCCTCGCGGGTATCAACCTCGATTTGTTTAATGGCAGCCTGTACACTACGGATGACAGCAATGGTGTCCATATCACGTTCACGCATCACGCTTTTAAGGCGCTCAGTGATTTGTGATTTTAAATCCGACATGTACGATATCTACCTTAAAGCAAGTCGTATGGATTAGTACAAGCGAGTTGTACGAACTGATTCACGTGCTACTTTTTTAGCATAACGCTTAACAGCAGCAGCTTTCTTGCGCTTGCGCTCTTGAGTTGGTTTCTCATAGAACTCACGCTTACGAACGTCGGCTAAAACACCTGCTTTTTCGCAAGAACGTTTAAAACGACGGATAGCAACGTCAACTGGTTCGCCTTCTTTCAACTTAACTTGTGGCATGTAAAATCCTCTAAAGGTTCATCTTATACGCCGCTTGTTCGGGGTGCCTATCCAATAGGGTTAATTAAACAAGGACGCAGTGAGGCCAACATTTTACGCGTTTACTTCATGCAGGACAAGACTATAATAGCGGGAATTGTAGATATTTCTTAAACAGGTTTGGCGAGGTTTGGCATAAATATGCTGGTTTTAGGCTTGGAAACATCGTGTGACGAAACAGGGTTGGCATTATACGACAGCGAAAGGGGCCTGGTTGGCCAGGTATTATACAGCCAAACCCAGTTACATGCCGAATATGGCGGGGTGGTGCCGGAGCTGGCATCGCGTGACCATGTGCGCAAGCTGATTCCCTTGATGGATGAATTGCTGGCGCAAACCGGCACTAAAAAGAAAGACATCAATGCCGTTGCCTTTACCCGTGGCCCGGGCCTGATGGGCGCCTTGATGACCGGCGCGCTGTTTGGCCGCAGCCTGGCCTATGCACTGAATATCCCTGCTATAGGCGTACACCATATGGAAGGCCATTTGCTGGCGCCCTTGCTTTCCAAAACCCCGCCGGAGTTTCCATTTGTGGCTTTGCTGGTGTCTGGTGGGCATACCCAGTTAATGGCGGTGCATGGTATTGGGCAGTATGAGTTGCTGGGGGAATCCATTGATGATGCCGCTGGTGAAGCCTTTGATAAAACGGCCAAACTAATGGGTTTGCCTTACCCGGGTGGGCCTAACATTGCCAAACTGGCCGAGCAGGGTGACCCTAAGTCATTTGACCTGCCACGGCCATTAATGCATCAGGGGCTGGATTTTTCCTTTAGCGGTATGAAAACCGCTGTTTTAACCCGTTATAACAAGGTACGCGGGCAAAACCGTGAGGCGGATCTGGCTGCCAGTTTTCAGGAAGCCATGGTGGATACGCTGGTGAAGAAATCCATTAAAGCCTTAAAGCAGACCGGCTTAAAGCGGCTGGTAATTGCCGGTGGGGTAAGTGCCAATCAATTGCTGCGGCAACGGCTGGAAAGCGAGCTGGCAAAAATAAAGTCGCAGGTGTATTACGCCGAACCGGCTTTGTGTACTGACAATGGTGCCATGATTGCCTTTGCCGGCTGGCAGCGCTTAAGGGCAGGCCAGCACGATGATTTAAGTGTAAGCACCACACCGCGCTGGCCAATGGCGGAGTTAAGCCCGCCCACTGCCACTACCGACATTTAGTGAATTGGCTGGTTAATACTGGCTGGTTGCCGGTATTAATCAATACTGATATCTACATACTCAATATAGCCACGGCCTTGTGCTGGCTGCCCACGGTATTCACCACTAAAACGGTAGGAACCCGCATAGCCGCGGCCATGCCCAAAGCGGAACTCGGTATCTACATTACCAGTAATATCCAGCAGGGTTTTGCCGGCATCTTTTACCAGCCAGCGCAGGGTTTGTGGCAGTTTGGTGGCATGACCATCCAGGCCAATAGTTGGCGGCTGATATTCAAGCACTTCAAACAGTACATCGGTATAAACCTCTGGTTTGCCATTTAAATGGCGGATATGCACGGTATAGGCTGCCGGCTGGTTTAGTACATCGGCCTTGGTCAGCAGAATCTGGGTGTTTTCATCCAGATTAATCACCTGGTAAGTAAAAAAGTTTAGCGGGATTTTATG
>JASLIR010000498.1 GCA_030152125.1 Alkanindiges sp. | reverse complement strand
AAAGCAATGTGAGTTATATACAATTGGTACGTGCTTCTGTCGGCACTTCCGCCGTGGTACTTGGCCTGTTTGGCGCGCTGTATTGTGCTGCAGCGGTAGGCATTGGGCAGCTCACCTTTCCGGCACAGTCCAACGGCAGTCTGCTGGAGCAACGCGGTGTGGTGGTCGGTTCCAGCCTGGTAGCCCAGCCATTTGCAGGGGATCAGTATTTTCACTCACGGCCTTCGGCAGCGGGCTATAACCCAATGTCCATGGCTGGCAGTAACCAGGCATTGACTAACCCTGACATGCAGAAACGGGTGCAGGAAAGTCTGGCGCAAACCGTGAGTAAGGAAGGTGTTACTGCGGCAAAAGTACCGAGTGATCTGATCACCCAGTCCGGTAGTAGTATGGACCCGGACATTAGCCCCGCTGCTGCAGTGCTGCAAGGTAAACGTGTGGCAGCGCAACGTGGCGCCAGCGAAGCACAAATACAGCAACTGGTGCAGCAGCATACTACTGCCAGGCAGTTTGCTGTACTGGGCGAACCCCGTGTCAATGTGTTGCAGCTGAATCTGGCGCTGGATCAGCAGTATCCGCTGCCGTATGGAAATACCATTCAGGTGGCAGGAGTACTGTGATGAGCCGCGCCTTATATGTGGGCATTGCCTTACAGGATGAACAGGTCAGCGTGGTGGTGATGGATACTTTAAGCAGTGTAGCATCATCTCCAATTGTTTTTCCTGCCACCGAGTTTGGTGTACAAGGCGTGCGCAATTTCCTGTTGTGTTACATGGGGCAGGTACAACTGGCCGTGGCCATTGCTGGTAAAAAAGCCGTGGAGTTTGCGCTGGACTTGGGTATGCTGATGGTGATGCAGGTATTTATAATCAATAATGCATTTGCCCATGAAGCATTGGCATTAGCCAAATATGCAAGACATGTTGCCTGAATGGGGCTCAAGCATGAGTAGTATGGCGATGCAAGCAGCGAACTTGAGTGATAGTACGGCACAATGTCCCTTACCGGAACATGCGGTGATTCATCAGTGTCCGGTTTGCCAGCGCCTGCATACCGTGCATCCGGTGCTGCACCGTGTGGCCTATGGTAAGCAGCTCACCTGTTCGCCACGCTGTAAATTGCGCTGGAAGCAACAGGTACGGCAGGCCATTTATCAGCGCCAGCAGAAAAAGGCCAGCATAAAAATGAAAAATAATAAGGGATCTCAATATGACACCTGATCGTAATGGTTTTGACCGCAGCGCACAGGCGAATGCCATCATGGATGAAATCCAGCGCCATCAGGCTGGCCGCTTGACCGTGTTTCTGGGTGCCGCACCGGGTGTAGGCAAAACTTTTGCCATGCTGGTGCGTGCACATGAATTGCAACGCCAGGGCAAGGACGTGGTGGTGGGCATTGTGGAAACCCACGGGCGGCAGGAAACCCTGGCTTTACTGGATGGTTTAACGCTGATTCCGCGAAAACGGCTGGAGCATCAGGCACGCTGGCTGGAAGAAATGGACCTGGATGCCTTGCTGCAACGCAAGCCGCAAGTGGCGCTGGTGGATGAATTTGCCCATCGCAATGTGCCGGGCAGCCGGCATGAACGGCGCTGGCAGGATGTGGAAGAGCTGCTGGATGCCGGGATTGATGTGTATACCACGGTGAATATCCAGCATCTGGAAAGCCTGAATGATGTGGTGTATCAGATTACCGGGGTACGCGTCAGTGAAACAGTGCCAGACCGGGTGTTTGACCGCCTGCGTGATATCCGGCTGGTGGATTTGCCGGCCCGTGAGCTGATTGAGCGCCTGAATGCCGGTAAGGTGTATGTGCCGGAACAGGTGCCGCATGCCTTGCAGGGTTTTTTCTCTCCCTCCAATTTAACCGCCCTGCGTGAACTGGCCATGCAAACCGTGGCGGCACATGTGGATAGTGATTTCCGCGATAGCTATACCGCCAGGGGGCTGGTAGCGATTCCACTGCAGCAGCATTTGCTGATTGCCATTGACGGCTACGGCAATTCGGAATATCTGGTGCGTGCCGGTTGCCGCATGGCAGAGCGCCGTGGTGCATTGTGGACTGTGGTGACCGTGGAAAATGACAGTGAGCAGGGGATTGTTGCGCCTGAAGAAAGCTCCTTGCTATATGGCAATGCCGCGCCTGCGCAACACAAACAGAAACGCTTGCTGGAACTGGATCAGGCTTTTGCACTGGCCCGGCAACTGGGTGGCAATGTAGCCCGCCTGCATGGCGTGGATGTAGCCGCTACCTTGCTGGATGCAGCGGCAGACCGTGCTATTTCCGGTATTATGATTGGCCGCACCCACCAGCGGCCTGTTGCCCAGTTATTTAACCAGACGCTGGCACAGCAACTGTTAAAGCATGGCGGGCAATACGACTTAACCATTATCAGCGCTCCGGGCTTGCAGCAGAAAACAGCACGGTTGACCAGCTTAAGCGAGTACTGGCCATCATGGCGTGAAAGCCTGTTTGTCCTGCTTACTTCAGCCGCAGGCGTGGCTATTGCCATGCTGGCGGAACAGTGGGTAGGTTTAACTGACCTGTCGATGATTTTTATCATTACCGTGCTGGTGGTGGCTTCGCGCAGTAGCATGCTGGCGTCGGTCATGACCGCATTGTTATGCTTTTTTTCCTATAATTTCTTTTTTATTGAGCCGCGTTATACCTTTCAGATTGAGGCGAATCAGGGGGTAGTCACCGTGACCCTGTTCCTGTTTGCAGCCCTGATTGCCAGCCGTCTGGCCTCGCGCTTAAGAAGTCAGGTTGTGGCCTTACGCAGCGCCAATGCTTACTCCACCTCTATGCAGGAGCTTTCCAGTAAGCTGTCGGTGGCAGCGGATATTGGACAAGTGATGCAGGCTGCTCAAAGTGTGTTACAGCAGGTATTGCGGGCGAGTGTCTGGTTTTATCTGCCTGCAACTGTGCTGGATCAAAATATCTCCGAAGATCTAAAGGATAAGGATAAGGTGGCAGCAGACTGGACCTTAAAGCATGCACAGGCCTGCGGGCGCTTTACCGATACCTTAAGTGCCTCAGCCTGGCTATTTTTACCGTTACAGTCCGAGCAGCAGGCATTTGGCGTGGTGGGCCTGAAATTTCCAGCCGATATGGCCTCTTTAGGTTTTGAACAGCGCCGCCTGGCTGAGTCCATGCTGGCGGATATTGCCCAGGCCATGTTGCGTACCAGGCTGGTGTCTGACCTGGAGGCCGCCAGAGTCAGCAGTGAGACTGAACGTTTACGCTCGGCCTTGCTATCTTCGGTGTCACATGACCTGCGTTCGCCATTGGCATCCATGATTGGTTCAGCCGATAGCCTGGCTAGTTACGGGCAGGCCATGAGTGAGGAAGACCGGCAGGAACTGCTGCAAACCATACGGCTGGAGGGCGAGCGGCTGGACCGTTACATCCAGAACCTGCTGGACATGACCCGGCTGGGGCATCAGGGTTTAAGCTTGAAACGCGACTGGATTGGCGTGGATGAGCTGATCGGTTCGGCTACACGCCGGCTGGTTCGCTATAAGCCGAATACCAGATTTGAGATTCAGTTACCGGCAGATACCCCGCAGTTATACGTACATCCGGCATTAATTGAGCAGGCAATTTTTAATGTGCTGGAAAATGCAGAAAAGTTTTCTCCACCGGATAAGCCGATTGCGATTGTGGTTAGCACCCCGGAAGAAAACCGCCTGCAAATAGATATGGCGGATCAGGGCGCCGGTATTCCCGAGCAGGAACGGCAGGCGATTTTTGACATGTTTTACAGCATGCAGCGTGGTGACCGGGGCAGTTCCGGTACCGGGCTGGGGCTGACCATTGTCAAGGCGATTGTGGGTGCGCATATGGGCAGCATTGAGGCCTTGTCAGGTCCGCAGGGGACTGGTACTGTCGTGCGCATGACTTTACCCATTCAGCCACGCTAAGGATATTACTTGCAACACGCACAAACTACAGCAGCCAGTGATTACAGCTCTTTTAGCATTCTGGTGATTGATGACGAACCGCAAATCCGCAAGTTTCTGGATATTGCCTTGCGTGCGCAGGGTTATA
>JASLIR010000482.1 GCA_030152125.1 Alkanindiges sp. | reverse complement strand
TACTTTTAACGCATCCAGCAGGCTGGCACTGGTCATCAGTAGCATCAGCAGGGGGCCATAACCCGCCAGGTTATACTGCTGGCCAATATACAAGCCCACACCCGGGCGCTGTACCTGCTGTATAATCTGTTGCTGTAATGCGTATTCCAGTGACAAGTCAATCATACTGGCCGGATCAAGCAAGGCAGGATCTATCGACAGCCGCTGTATGATGGCATCCGCGTCTTCTCCTGCTGCTTTTATGCCCTGCAGCAGATACAACAGCCCCAACACCGAACGCATAGCCATAATTTTTTTAGGTGATTCTAAGCTGATATCCACATTATTGCCGAAAATATCAATTTTGTGGTCAGTATCAGCATATTTTTTTGCACTATATGTTCCTACTATGCCCACATAGCGCAGTTAACCGGCGTATGCGGCCTGCACCACGGCAGTTAGGAGCACATGTAATGAATGCATCAGTAAAAACCAGCAGCAATAAAACCCAGCTTTCCAGCCAGCACAGCATGGTGGAGATGGTTATCATCGGTGCAGGTTTTGGCGGACTGGCCATGGCCATTCGCATGCTGCAGGAAGGCCGCAAGGATTTTATCCTGCTGGAAAAAGCCAGTGATGTAGGCGGCACATGGCGCGAAAACAGCTACCCCGGTGCTGCCTGTGACGTACAGTCGCACATGTACTCCTACTCCTTTGCGCCAAAAACTGACTGGTCGCAACGCTACGCGGAACGCCCGGAAATTTTCCAGTACATTCAGGACACCACAGCCAGATTTGGCGTGCGTCCTTACATCCGCTTTAACACCTCAGTACATGCCGCGCATTTTGATAGCAATACTGGCCGCTGGAACCTGACCTTAAACGATGGCAGCAACCTGAATACCAAATATGTGGTGCTGGCATCCGGCCCCTTGCATGTGCCGCAAATACCTAACTACAAAGGTATGGATAAATTTAAGGGCCGTATTTTCCATTCTGCACAATGGGACCACAGCTACGACTTAACAGGCAAAAAAGTGGCCTCGATTGGTACCGGCGGCAGTGCCATCCAGTACATCCCGGAAATTGCCCCGCAGGTTGCCAAACTGGATGTGTACCAGCGCACCCCGGCATGGGTGATTCCACGTGACGAGCGCAAATATAGCAAGCTGGACAAAACCCTGTTTGCCAAAATTCCTGCCTTGCGCGCCCTGCACCGTGCCCGCCTGTACTGGACCAATGAGTCGCGCGTGATGCCAATTTTCCACCCCAAGATCATGCAGGCAGCGCAAAAGGCCATCGAGCTGTTTATCCGTTATCAGGTAAAAGGAGACAAGGCACTGGCGCAAAAACTGACCCCGAATTATGTGATGGGCTGTAAGCGTATCCTGATTTCCAACAAATACTACCCTACGTTTACCCGCCCGAATGTGGATTTGATTCTGGACAGTATTCAGGAATTTACCGAAAACGGCATCATCACCAAAGACGGCACTTTCCGTGAGGCGGACTGTGTGATTCTGGGGACCGGCTTTATTGTCGACCCACGTATCTACATGAAGGATTTTCCATGTACCGGCTTAAATGGCCGCAACCTGATGGACGACTGGAAAAACGGTTCCGAAGCCTATTACGGCATGAATGTATCCGGCTATCCCAACATGTTCCAACTGGTTGGCCCCAACACCGCGCTGGGTCATAACTCCATTATTTTTATGATTGAAGCGCAGGTGCACTATATTCTGGATGCCCTAAAGCAGATGGAAAAGCAGCAGGCGGATTACCTGGATGTAAAAGCCGATGTGCAGACCAGTTTTAATGCCGAAATCCAGCAGAAACTGGTGGGCACGGTATGGCAAAACGGCGGTTGCGTAAGCTGGTACCAGCAGGAAGATGGCAAGAACTTTACCATTTGGCCGGGCTATACATGGCGCTACTGGCTGGAAACCCGCAAGCTAAAACCGGAAGCCTATAACTTTGTAAAAGTGAAGGCCAAACAGCCTGCATGAGTTAAAGTTTAACTCCCGGTCAATGCTCACTTAGGCCGGGAGGTTTTTTGTTGGGAGGTGTTAGCTACCACTCTTTACGATGAGAGCTCATGAGAATACCTATCATCGCTTAAATATATTTTACAATGAAAGATATGCATAATCTATCCGGCTAGAAAAAGAAATATCAACCTGCATATTACTATTTCTTGGTCTCTGTCTATTTAAATCAGTTAAAACACTTTTTATGCCTTCAAGTATTTCCCTTTCATTAACATCTTTAAAAATAGCATTGCGAATTATTATTTTATAAACATCAAGGCTCTTTTGTGTAAAAATGAAAAATTTGGTTTCCGGGTCCTGATAAGAGGTTCCTCCAGTCTCATTATAAAAGAAAGTGACCAGGACTTTGTTGACTAATAAGACGCTTGTATAGTTTACCATCTCGTCATTAAAGTCACGGCCTCCACCCTGTTCAAAATAAACCAGTCCTTTTTCTCTATCAACATAAGCGCTCTCCGGTTTTTGGCAATATTTTTGTCCAGGTTTCGCCTGTAGCAAGGGAATAGACTCCCAGTTATACAGATTTAAAGTATCTTCATGAATTGGACCTTCGAGCACCAAACTCATCTCATTTCTCCAGCATAATGCACGGCCTGCTCTGTCATAGCATCCCGCTATTCATCAGGGCTCAAACCCTCTTACTCTGCCACTATCGCATTCAACTACAAGCACCAGTGGACCGTCCATTAAATTGCCTTGCGGGGTGTACACATCAAAAACCACACCCCATTCATTCGGCCATTTTTTATCATAGGAAATACTTGCAAGCCTGTATTCAAACCCTTTTAAATCAAGGGAACTTACATAGTTTAGAGCTAATTGTCTGGC
>JASLIR010000457.1 GCA_030152125.1 Alkanindiges sp. | reverse complement strand
CACTTTTGGTATTCCGGTCACCTTTTGCTTTCAGGGTGATGCCATTAACCTGCTAAAAAAAATGCCCGCAAAAAGTCCTGCCGAAGCCCCGGCCTTTAAGTCAGCCCAGGCCATGGTGGAAAGTTTTGAATTTTATGATGTACTTCCTGTATGGGTATCTCCTGACCAGCATACCCCGCAAAGCCAGCTGGATAATATTGCTGTCGAACATGAGGTCCATCCGCTGGATGCCGCCACACTCAGTACCTTCCAACGGGTCATTTACTGGTAAGCCTGCACTATGAGCAATTCATTTACCCTGCACCAACTGGTCACCAGCCCCACGCACTGGGAGCAGCTTTTACAGCGCCTGCAACATGTTTGGCAACATGGCGACCAGCTGCTACTGCTGGCCGAAGCCGCCCAGGGCTATGCCGACACCCGCCTGCTGCAATTTAATCAGGTAGCTATTTTAGCGCTTGACCGTGCTTATCTTCCTGACGAGCCGCTGCCAGGGCATATCCAGTGCTTGTCTACCGAACAGTGGAGCAGCCTGATTTTACAATACCAGCGTCATATCACCTGGTGTTAGGCTATAATCGCCACTCTGATAGCTGATGTGACCCCGTATGCCTGCTCTGCCCGCTTTAGATGACATTGTGTTTGATCAGGATGGTCACTTGCAAAACCATCTGGACTGGAATCCAGAAATTGCCCGGCTTTTGGCGGCAAAGGATGGGCTGTCGCTGGATGAGCAGCACCTGCTTGTTTTAAGTACAGTACGCGAATTTTATAAGCGTTTTGAATATGCCCCGGCCACACGGCCTTTAATCAAGTTTTTAATCAAGGAACTGGGTGATCATATTAGTAATGCCCAACTGATGCAGGATTTCCAGACTGGTCTGGTAGCACGCACTCTGGCACGCCTGGCAGGTTTACCCAAACCGGCTAACTGCCTTTAAATGCTTCAATATTCATCTGTTTATGATCAAAGGCATTCACGCAAATTCCCGGCTAACAGAACACAACAAGGGCATGCCCGAGTATAACTACAAATCTGAAACATTTATCTTTTAACATTTTTTAATAAATTATGCTTAGATTTTGCTTTTATCATCTTAATAAATCGACTAAAACAAGTGCTTAGGCATGCAAGAAGGCAAAGCCCACTGCAAACCCCAAGGAATCTCACCATGCAAACTGTTTCTGCTATTTTGGCCTCCAAAATCAATCAGGCCACCTACACCATTTCACCCGATGCCACCGTTATGGATGCCATTACCCTAATGGCTGACAAAGGCATTGGTGCACTTATCGTCACTAAGGACGATAAACTGGTTGGTATTATCAGTGAACGCGACTATGCGCGTAAGGTAGCACTGATGGAGCGCTCGTCCTACAGCACCACGGTCTCTGAAATCATGACTGCAAATGTGATTACGGTCACTCCAAAACACAAAACCGAACATTGCATGCAGCTGATGACCGACAAGCACCTGCGCCACCTGCCAGTACTGGATGGCGACAAGCTGCTGGGCCTGATTTCCATTGGCGACCTGGTAAAAAACGTCATGTCTGAACAGCAAAAACTGATTGAGCAGCTACAGCAATACATTAGTGGCTAAGCCCTGATAGCGCATGTTGGGCGCTGAAGTTTTTTAAGCGCTGCATTCAATTCACACTCAACTCGGGCTATACTGCGCCCGTTTACGCTGGCGGCCTATGGCTTCCAGCGTTTTTGCCATTGGTTTTCTTAGGACAATTCCCATGAGTTTAGCGCGCTTACGCATTAAAAAACGTGAACAACAACGTTTACGGGACGGGCACTTATGGGTTTATTCCAATGAAGTGGATACAGAGGCAACCCCGCTAAAAAGCATTCAGGGACATTTGGTGCATCTAGAAGACTATCGGGGCCATTTTCTGGCAACCGCCAGCTTTAATGCCCAGTCACTTATTTGTGCACGGATTTTAACTACGCAGGCTATTGAAGCGCTGGACAGCAGTTTTTTTGAAGAAAAGATTGGTGCCGCATTGCATATGCGCCAGCAACAATTCAAGCAGCCTTATTACCGGCTGGTATTTGGCGAGGGCGACTTTTTGCCCGGCCTGGTGATTGACCGCTTTGAGCAGATTGTCGTGATACAAATCAGCACGCAAGCCCTTGAGGAAGCCAAACCCGCCTTAATTTCCGCCCTGCAAAAACTGCTGGGTAATGACCTGAGGATTCTATTTAAGAATGATGGTAAAGGCCGTCATATCGAGCAGTTGCCAGAATATGTAGAACATGTCGGCGCAGCATTTGAACAGTTTGATGTGATTGAAAATGGTGTCCGTTTCCATACCTCCATTGATGGGCAGAAAACCGGCTGGTTCTTTGACCACCGCAGTGGCCGGGAATGGCTAAACCAGATTACAGGCAAACAAAGTGTGCTGGATATTTTTAGCTATATAGGCGGCTGGGGTGTACAGGCAGCCGCGCATGGGGCCAGCAAGGTTGTTTGTGTAGATGCCTCACAGGCAGCGATTGACCAGGTTAAAGCAAATGCCGCCTTTAATAACCTACATCAGGTGGAAGCAGTGTGTGCGGATGCTTTTGACTACCTGAAACAGCCTGTTAGCGAACAATTTGACGTGGTGGTACTGGACCCACCGGCACTGATCCAGAAACGCCGCGATTTTGATCAGGGCCGTCAGGCTTATTTCACCCTGAATGAACAGGCCCTTAAACGGGTGAAGGATGGTGGCGTATTTATTTCTGCGTCCTGCTCCCTACATATGACCACTGAAGAGTTGTTAAAAATCGTGCAGCAAGTTGCCCGGCGTCAAAACCGGCAGGTACAGCTGATTCATCAGGCCCGCCCGGCAGCGGACCACCCGCGCCTGCTGTCCATGCCTGAATCCGATTATCTAAAGTGCTTTATGCTGCGCGTCAGCAGTCTTTAATCTCATTTCTCATATTAAGGAATTATCACCATCATGCGTTGGCTACAAGTACGTGCAGAAGTGACTAAAGCCCAGGTAGAACTGGCAGAAACTATTTTTGAATCCTTAAATGCCGTGAGTGTGGTACTTGATGATGCGGCTGATCAGCCCCTGCTGGAACCATTACCCGGAGAAACCCCCATCTGGGATCAGGTAATTGTGACGGGTATTTTTGATGAAAGCGCCGATGTCAATGTGATTGAAGGCTTTTTAAAGTCGCAACTGGATGCAGTACGCGTATTTCATGACTATCTGGAAGAACAGGTATGGGAACGTGCCTGGATGGATCATTATGAACCAATCCAGTGTGGTAGCCGGTTATGGATTGTACCGGAATGGCTAACCCCGCCTGACCCTGCGGCAACCAACCTGATGCTGGACCCTGGGCTGGCTTTTGGCACAGGCAACCATGCCAGTACCTTTTTGTGCCTGCAGTGGCTGGATAAACAGGACCTACAGGATAAAGTGGTGATCGATTACGGCTGTGGCTCCGGAATCCTGGGTATTGCGGCGTTGCTGCTGGGTGCAAAAAAAGTTTATGCGGTAGATTTAGATCCTCAGGCAGTGTTGTCTACACAGCAAAATGCTGCTATTAATCATGTTGAAGACAAGTTGTGGGTAGGCTTGCCTGAAGAATTTGAGGCACAATTCCCACAATTAAAAGCAGATGTGATTGTTGCCAATATTCTGGCTGGTCCACTGGAAATGCTTGCGCCAACATTTGCCGGATTAATCAAGGCAAACGGTTCAATTGCCATGGCTGGCATTATTGAAGAGCAAGTTAAAAGTATGATTAATAGCTATGCAAAATGGTTTAATTTGCATACACTTGAAAAAAGGGAAGAAAATTGGTGCCGCTTGTCGGGGGAACGCTTAAGTTCAATTGACTAAAAAACAGGCTTCGCCATTCGCGTACGGAGTAATACTAAAAGATGACAATGAAGCAAACCTGTTGTCCGTTTTGTCACAGTGCGTTTTATGTTACCACCTTACAGCTGAATGCCTATAAGGGACAAGCTCGTTGTGGTCAGTGTCATCAGGTATTTGATGCACTGGCTAACCTGATTGTAAAAGAACAGCCTGTTACCGAACTTGCCACTACCGACACTACCGGCCAGCCAATGGATGACGTG
>JASLIR010000437.1 GCA_030152125.1 Alkanindiges sp. | reverse complement strand
GCTGCTGTGCGGCTTCGCTTAAGTAGTTATCTTCATCCAGGCCCGCTGCCAGTTGAACTTTTTCAGACAGAGAGGCAACCTTGCGCACTTCGCCATGATCCAGACGGGCAATTGCCAGGTGAAAACTGTTAGACCCCATATCAATGGCGGCAAGTAACTCTTCTTCTGTTAAAAAATCGGACATCTTGTTAAAAAACTCGTTTTTCAGCCGCTACAGGTTAAAACACCACTTGCAGAAATGAAAGTGAATCTATGCTATTCGTGAACATAATGTTAAAAAATTATATTTGCCTTCACGGCATGCACTGCTGATGCAGCATTTTCAGGCTATATTGACAATCAATACGGGGGCGCAATCGCGCTTTTTTTATAAATACATTGTGCAAACCGATGCAATACATCGAAAGCACCCATTAGACAAAAAGCCGCGGAAACTTGAAAATAAGCATACACCACCTCATCATGTAAATGTTACATTGTTGGAGGCGCATGCAAATCAACTTAAATTGCATGATACATACATAACGGGAGTTCACCGATGACTGGTATTATCAACACCACTGACCAAGATTTTAAAACCGATGTGCTGGAGTCAGACATCCCTGTACTGGTAGATTTCTGGGCCGGCTGGTGTGCACCTTGTAAAGCCATTGCACCCGTACTGGAAGATTTAGCACGTGAATATGATGGTAAGGTTAAAATTGTAAAAGTAGATGTAACTGCCTGTGAAGACACTGCAGTGCAATACAACATCCGCAATATTCCAGCCCTGCTGGTATTTAAAGGTGGCGAAGTAGTTGCCCAGCAAGTTGGTGCACAACCACGCTCCAAACTGGTTGCCTTTATTGAGCAAAGCACCCAGTAAGGCTTCCGGTAGCCTGTGGTGAGTAGATTCTATCCTGCATCTGCTCACCGCTCCAAACCCTGTTACACCCTGCTTTTCACTCATGTGGCGCGACTTAATTGACAGCTTATTGGTTGCCTGGCCGGGCAAACATTCATTTTCAAGGGATGTAAGACTAAAATCCGTGCTTAATCACTTATTTTTAGCATCAATGATATTGACAACAGGCCAAACGAGACCTTATATTTTATAGACAGATTCAGGCAAAAACTTGCCTCTTGGGTGTCGCTGCAGGAAATCGCAAAAACATTGATGTTGATTTGGCACTCAAAGAATAGCCGTCCGGCACATAGAAATTGTCTTTTCGACTTTTCGTTATCGCATCATTGGCTGTTTTGCGCTTACAGACGCTACCGTAAGTGTAAATACCTTTTTATATTTGTATCAAAGGCGCATGGTTAATATGTTCCTCTTTTTTCCTTGTCCATCCTCTATCCGCATTGAAGTCCTATGAATCTAACTGAACTGAAGAAAAAACCGATCGGTGAACTTATCCAGATCTCTGAGTTCATGGGCCTGGAAGGTATGGCCCGTAACCGTAAACAAGATATTATTTTTGCCATTTTAAAGCGCCACGCCATGAACGGCGAAGAAATTTTTGGCGATGGTGTGCTGGAAATTCTCACCGATGGCTTTGGCTTCTTACGCTCTGCGGCTGGCTCGTATCTGGCTGGTCCAGACGATATTTATGTGAGCCCGTCGCAAATTCGCCGTTTAACTTAAGAACTGGCGATACCATAACCGGAACCATTCGCCCGCCTAAAGAAGGCGAGCGCTATTTTGCCCTGCTCAAAGTTAACCAGATTAACTATGACACCCCGGAAAACTCCCGTAACAAGATCCTGTTTGAAAACCTGACCCCGCTGTTCCCTACCGAACAAATGATGATGGAACTGGGTAATGGTTCAACGGAAGATTTAACCTCGCGGGTGGTTGACCTGATTGCACCAATTGGTAAAGGCCAGCGCTCTATTATTGTGGCACCGCCAAAAGCCGGTAAAACCATGTTGCTGCAAACCCTTGCGCAATCCATTACCCGCAATAATCCTGAGGCATTCCTGATCGTTCTGTTGATTGATGAACGCCCGGAAGAAGTAACGGAAATGGAACGCACGGTACGTGGCGAAGTGGTTGCCTCTACTTTTGACGAACCGCCAGCGCGCCATATCCAGGTGGCGGAAATGGTCATTGAAAAGGCCAAGCGCCTGGTTGAGCACAAGAAAGACGTAGTGATCCTGCTGGACTCCATTACCCGTCTGGCACGTGCCTACAATACTGTTATCCCCTCTTCCGGCAAGGTATTAACCGGTGGTGTGGATGCGCATGCACTGGAACGCCCAAAACGCTTCTTTGGTGCAGCCCGTAATATTGAAGAAGGCGGCTCGCTGACCATTATTGCTACCGCGCTGATTGATACCGGCAGCAAAATGGACGAAGTGATTTTTGAGGAATTCAAGGGTACAGGTAACCAGGAAATTAACCTGGATCGCCGTATTGCGGAAAAACGCGTATTCCCTGCCATGAACATCAAGAAATCCGGCACCCGTCGTGAAGAGCGCCTGATGGATGAAGACAGCCTGCGTAAAGTATGGATTCTCAGAAAGCTGCTACATCCAATGGATGAGCTGGCAGCCATCGAGTTCCTGCTGGACCGCATGAAAGACTCAAAAACCAATGATGATTTCTTTGACCAGATGAAGCGTAAATCTTCCACCTAAGCGGGTAGTTTTATTGCTGTAAAAGCCTGAAACTGAACAATAAGTTTGGTTTCAGGCTTTTTTATGCGCCATTGATAGCTGTTGCGCATACAACAATTGTGTAGCTGAACTGCTGCAAAACACTATTTATTGCGAGTGAACATGATATGATGCATAACAGCCTACGGTTTTTCGGGTTCATAACAACACTAAATAACCGTTAACTTTGCTTTATCCTGAATCACGATGTTGCTATGTCCCCGCTAACTTCCCTTCACTCCATGCAGGAAATGAAACTGAACCGCCAGTTTCAGACACTCTTATTGTTTGTCCGTTTACTGCTGAGTGGCATTTTAAGCTGGCGCATTACCAGCAACACCGATTTTAGTACGCTATATAGCGATATCACCTTATTTGTTTTTATCGGCACTTATGCAGGCTTGTCACTGGTACATTACCTGCTGGTATTATTCAGGCCGACCAAAGCAGGCATTTATTATATTGGCACCCTGCTGGACTGGTTATTCTGTATCAGTGTGCTGTTTATGCTGCCCAATCAGGCTGTGCTGGCAGTCATTATTGGTATTTTGTTTATTTTAACCACCTTAAATGACCTGAAGCTGCCCAGTTTATTGCTGATCAATGCAAGCTATATTGTGGCTGCCTTATTGGCTGGCTGGTACTTCAATACCCTGGCCGATGCCAGCCTGCACAACGCACACCTGTTCAGTTTTGTCCTGTTCCTGATTGCCTATTTATCGTATTTTAAAGCGCATAATCAGGCCTATCTTACCGAGCTCAAAGACAGCCTGAACACCACGGTTTTACAGAAAAAGCATTTGATTGATGCGCTGTTTTACCTGTACCCCTATCATCAGCGTAACCAGATTCCCTTAAGTCTTCTGATGATCCGGGTAGAAAAAGCAGCCAGCAAAATCAGCCTGCCAGAACTGGTCCAGCTGTATAAATCCCGCCTGCGGAAATCTGACTTCCTGATTCAGCTCGACAAGCAGCACCTGGCAATTCTATTACCCGATACCAACAGTGATCAGGCCAGCCATGTGGTGAAAGCCATCAAAACATTAAAAGAAATGAATCCCACAACCCGGCCTGTGTATTTAAGTTATGCGGTCAGTAGCCTGCCACTGGATGCAGAAATTGCTCTAGACTTGATTTTAAAGCAAATGATGCAGTCCTTGCAGGAAGCAGAGCAACAGCAGGTGGATCGCCTGGTGTTCGTTTCTGTTAAACAAAGTGATTAATTTTTTAAAAAAGCGACGAAAGAGAGTAGTTTTTTTTAAAAAGCAGTGATAGGATTCCCTCACCATTTAATCTGCCCCTTGCGCTGTTAGCCACATCGTAAGGCAACGGACAGCATAAGCAAGATACAGATTAAGAATTGGTTTTAGCAAACCTTTTTACTTTTCGTGAGATTGATGCCATGCAAATCAAAAAAATCGCCATTGCTGCTGCTATCGCTGCTTCTTTAGCTTTCGTTGGTTGTCAGAAGAAAGAAGCTGAACAAGCTGCTGACGCTGCTGCTGCTGCTCAAGACTCTGCTGCTCAAGCTTCTGCTGCTGCTGCTGATGCCGCTACTGCTGCTACCGATGCTGCTGCTGCTACCGTTACTGACGCTGCTGCTACAGCTACCGCTACTGCTGCTGACGCTGCTAACACCGCTGCTGGTGCTGCTACCGACGCTGCTGCTGCTGCTACCGATGCTGCTGCTAGCGCTACTGACGCTGCAAACGCTGCTGCTGCTCCAGCTGCTGCACACTAATTTTTCGGGGTTCAAACCCTGAGAATGAAAAAAGAGAGAGCCTTGTGCTCTCTTTTTTGTTGCCTATAAAACCTTAACAAGAAAACAACCTGTCTGACTTATCTAGCTAATCTGCGGCCAAGTATAGTAAAACCTGTAAAAATTAAGACCATGAGTGGTTTGGAGGTGGGACTCCCCCCATATACGCCAACTTAAGGTTTTAATCTATAAAATACAAATATTTGTATGTGATTGTTGGGAGCTCGGGGGCGACAGCCCTGAGCGAAAGCAAAGCACGGCTTTGCTTGCAGCGCAAGACTATCAAACTTTCGAACGCCGTAGGCGTTCGAAAATTTGGCTCTTGATCTTGCTCTAAGAATAGTCAATTTTATCATTCATAAATTATCTAATAATTGTTTTTTAAACAATTACCAGCTAAGAACCCAACATGGCTCACATATCATATGGTACAAATCAAAACCCCAAAAAGTGGCTGGCTACGCAAGCCACTTTTTGGAGGGGGACTTGGCGGGCTGCCGCCCTCCAAACCTCCCGTAACACGCATATAATAAAATCAATTTATTGGAATTATTTGCTAAGTTGGCGCATATGGGGGCCCCCCAATAGAATTTGGCTGCTTCGTTCCCAAGCGCACTTAAAAAGCTTTACTCCTGTATGGGTAATTGGATAGCTTGGCTATACACAGCCATATTACCCTGTGTCAGTTTAATCATAGGCAGCGTATGCCAGGCAAAAAATAAAAGACGCGTAATGCGTCTTTTATTTTACAGCTGCCAGGAAAATACGCCGATTACTCGTCGTACTGTTCCTGTTCAACACGCTGGCGGAATTTCTGGCCAGCGCGGAAGGTAACGACACGGCGTGCCGTAATAGGAATTTCCTCGCCGGTTTTAGGGTTACGCCCGGGACGCTGACGCTTGTCTCGTAACTCAAAGTTACCAAACCCTGATAGTTTAACCTGCTCCCCCTCAATGAGAGCCTGGCTAATTTCTTCAAAGAATAACTCCACCAGACGCTTGGCTTCCCGGCGGTTTATTCCTGTTTTCTCACTCAAATGATCGGCCATTTCGGCTTTTGTCAGCGCTGTCATGATGCCCTCAGTGTCGCTTTATAAGTGTGTTGCAACGCATCAATAACACGTTGCATTCCCTCTTTAATTTCAGCATCTTCTAATGTACGGCCTGGATGTTGCCAGAGCAACGCAAATGCTAATGAGCGCTGACCTGCCTCAATTCCCTGCCCGGTGTACACATCAAACAACCAGCTCTGCGTTAATAGTTCTCCTGCAGATGTCTGAATTGTATGCTGAATATCATCAATACCTATATTAGCACCAATTAAAACGGCAATATCACGTCTTACCGAAGGAAAACGTGATAATTCTGTAAAATTAGATACATAAGATTGCAATAATACGTCCAGATCCAGCTCACATACCCAGGTCACGCCAAGGTCCAAATCCGCTTCCAGCGATGGATGCAAGCGGCCAAAGTAACCAATCGTACTGCCATTTACCTGCACATCCGCACTCTGGCCGGGGTGCAGCCATGCGCGCTGACTGCGCACATACGTAGCATGCAGGCGGGAGGAGGTCAATACCCGCTCTACTTCGCCCTTGATATCAAAAAAATCAACCGGCTGTGCTTTGCTGTGCCATTGCTCCGGCAACAGGCTACCGGTAGCAATCAAAGCCAGCGTTGGAATCTGTTTCAGGTCGGCAATTGAGGTTGCATTCTGGTAGTCAAAACGCAGGCCGGTTTCAAACAGGCGTACACGGCCTTGCTGACGGTTTACGTTGTATTGTACACACGGAATCAGGCTGGAAAGCAAGGTGCTGCGCATCACCGCCAGATCACTGGAAATCGGATTTGCCAGCGCCAGCAGGCTTACTGCCGGATCAAGTTGTTTTTCCAGTTTGGCATCCGCAAAACTAAAACTGATCGCTTCCTGATAATCCAGCGTCACCAGTGTCTGGCGCAGTTGTTGAATGGACAACTGATCCTGTTGCGGCTTCAACTGGATATCCATTGTAGGTAACTGGGTAGGAATATTGTCGTAGCCATAAATACGCGCTACTTCTTCTACTAGGTCTTCTGCAATGGCAATATCAAAACGGTAGGATGGCGGGGTTATCTGCCAGCCGCCCGTGGCTGCATAGCCTTGGCTTGCAGGTAGCCGGTGACGGCGATGCA
>JASLIR010000407.1 GCA_030152125.1 Alkanindiges sp. | reverse complement strand
CCCTGTTTTTAAAAGATGGTGTACGTCTAAACCCGCAAGCCTCTGCCATCACCAGCACCCAGTATCTGGACACAACAGATGTTAGTAAAATTGAAGTGCTGAAAGGCCCAGCTTCTGTACAGTATGGTTCTGATGCGATTGGTGGTGTGGTTCAGTTACTGTCAAAAGCACCGAAGAAAAACCGTATATTTACTACTGCTGAAGCGGGTGAAAAAGATACCTATAAAGCCATTGTCGGCGCCGACCTGGTACAAAACGATTTTTACCTGCAAATTCGTGGCCAGCGCCTGGAAACTGATGGTTCCAAGATTAAGGATACCGCAACTGCAAAACAGGCCGCCTATGACCAGAAAGGGTATAGTGCAAAGGCAGGTATTGATAATGAGCAATATCAGGTCAGCGCAGAAATTGGTGAGAATAAAGGTGCAGCCGACTATGACTTGTTTGGCTCCATGACTTCACAGGATTTTTTAAACCGCTTTATCAATGTAAAAGCAGCAGTAAATATTACTGATACGGTCATTGTGAATGCGCGTCTATCCAAGTTTGAAGACCAGCTTACCCAAAATGATCTTACTTATTTATACGACTATCCACCACCAACCTACGATCCGGTTTTTAAAGGCAGCGAAATTGATTATACAAACTCCGATGCCCGGGAAGCTGAAGTTAGTGTTCAATGGAAATTTACCCCTCATCAAAATGTCTTGTTAGGTGCTACAACACGATCAACAGATGTGGATAGCCTAAGCTACGGCACCAAGTATGATGAAAAACTGGATACCGCTGGCTACTACTTACAGCACCAGTATCAGGAAAATGGCATCAGCACGCAGGCTGGCGTTCGTCTGGAAGACAACAAACAGTTTGGCACGCATACCGTTGGCCAACTGGCAGGCCGCATTCAGGTAGCACCGCTAACCAGTATTTATGCCAATGTGGGTACTGCATTTAAAGCACCTACTGCGAATGACTTATATGGTTCTTCAGGTAACGTGAATCTTAAACCGGAAGAAAGCTTCTCTTATGAAATTGGTGTAGACCAGAAACTGGCATTTGGTATTACAAGCTATCTTTCTGTTTATCAAACCAGAATCAAAAACCTGATCAACTCCAACCCACTCACCTATCAACAGGTCAATATTGATAAAGCCAAGCTTACTGGCGGTGAACTGGGCTTGAAATGGCAACAAGATGCATGGTTTGTAAATACAGAATATGCGTATGTACAGCCTAAAGACGATAAAAAAGACCTGGATTTATCCCGCCGACCGCGTAATACCGGCACCCTGACCCTTGGCTGGGATGATGGCGAATATGGTGTTAGCGCCTCTGTCGTTGCAAAAAGCAAATCCGATAACAGCGGTTATGACAGTATCAAAGTACCCGGCTTCGTCAGTGCGAGCTTAAATACCTACTGGCAGTTTAATCCGCATGGCCGTTTCTTCGTAAATATTAAAAATATTGGCGATACCACCTATAAGACAGCATATGGTAGCGGCTCTTACTACATCGCTGCCCCTCGTCTGGCTACTGCCGGGGTAACCTTAAGCTACTAATACAGCTTAAATAGCCTGCTTACAGGGCAATGCACTGGACTTTTAGTGCATTGCCCTTTTTAATGTCCGTTATATAGCTATTGTTGTTAAGACACAGGATTGATGTCATGGGACACCGTTTAAGTAAAATTTATACCAGAACCGGCGATGATGGCACCACCGGACTGGGCGATGGCTCACGGGTGCCCAAAGATGACTTAAGGGTAGATGCTTACGGCACCGTGGATGAATTAAACAGCTTTATTGGCGTATTACGTGCGCAGCTTGCCACCACTTCCTCGCCTTTTCCGCATGACCTGGATGCGACCTTAAGCCGTATCCAGCATGAGCTGTTTGATCTGGGTGGTGAACTATGTATTCCCGACTATCGACTGTTACTGGAAAGCAGCATCACCCGCCTGGAGCTTGGCATTGATAGCATGAATGAGCATTTACCCATGCTAAAAGATTTTATCCTACCAGCAGGTTCACTGGCTACCAGCTACGCGCATGCGGCGCGTGCCATTTGCCGCCGTGCTGAGCGCCTGACCTTTAGCCTCAGCCAGCGCGATGGCAATATCTCTCCCCTGGCCTTGCAATACCTGAATCGCCTGTCGGACTGGCTGTTTGTTGCTGCCCGCCATATTGCCCGGGAAGATGGTGGTACAGAAGTCCTATGGCAAAAACATGCCGAATAAAACATATTAAAATAATAGCTGGCTTGAGGAGCAGATTGAATGCAGTTAATTGGTCATCGTGGCGCGCGTAATGAAGCACCGGAAAACACGTTGGGTGGCTTTCAGCACATTGTTCATCTAGGCCTAAAAGCGGTGGAGTTTGACGTGCGTTTATTGCTGGATCACCAGTTAGCCGTGATTCATGATCATAACTTTTTAAGAACCACAGGACGTGACCAGCTGGTACAGCAAACAGCGGCTGACCAGCTGATTCAGACTGATAACCGGGTGGGCTGGGACAAGTGGCAACAGGCCGAGCCTACCCCGCTGCTGGCTCAGGTGCTGCATTTAATCCGGCATTTTGAACATATTGAAGTGGAAGTAAAAGCTGTAACCGATGCAAAGGAAGCGCAACTGATCGTACAGCAACTGCATACTGCCCTAAAAGGCTGGGAAGACCGTGTGACCATTACTTCCTTTGACTTGCAGGTACTGGATGCACTGCATCAGTTAAACAGTACATTTAACAGGGGCCTGCTGGTTGAAATTCCTCTTGGGGAAGCAATTATTCCAATCGCCCGGCAATATGGCTGTAGCCGTATTGGCTTAAAGGATGCACTGACCACGCATGAACTGGTGGATAAAATCAAACATGCCGGTTTTAAATGCAGCGTGTGGACGGTGAATGATGTAGAACGCGCTCGCCAGTTGGCAAGTTGGGGCATTGATGGCCTGATTAGTGATGTACCAACCACCATGCTAAAAGCGGGTATTAGCGAACTTCACCTGTAACACAGCTTATTTCCCATTGCCCGATATCCATTAAAAAACCGCCAATCTCTGGCGGTTTTTTAACAGGCATGCATCAGCAATTAACTGGCTTGGTCATTCTTCTTTTTAAAGTAATAACCAATCAGCAAAATCACCAGCCAGACCGGGCTAATAATCAGCGACTGTAAGGTATCCTTTTCCAGTGCCAGAATAGCAACCGTAAAGATAAAGAAAACGATCACTATATAGGCCATACCTACGCCACCCGGCATTTTAAATTTGGAAGCAGCATGCAGTTCCGGACGGGTTTTGCGGTATTGAATATAGGATAGTAGTACCACAATCCACACACAAATAAACAGAATGGTAGAAAGCGTGGTAGCCAGCGTAAAGGCCTCAATGGTGTTTGGCACAAAATACTGCAATAGCGAACCACCCATAATGCACAGGCAGGAGAAAATCAAACCATTGGATGGCACAGCCGCTTTGGACAGTTTGGCGAACATGCCGGGAGCCTGCTGATCTTTAGCCAGGCCAAACAGCATACGGCTGGTAGAAAATACGCCGCTGTTCATGGAGGACATGACCGAGGACAGCACCACCAGGTTCATCACAATAGCAGCAGTGGGAATACCGGCCAGCAGGAACAGTTCCACAAATGGGCTCTTGTCCGCCACTACCTGCGTCCAGGGGGTAACTGACATGACAACAGTCAGTGCCAGCACATAAAACAGGATTACACGGATAGGAATGGCATTAATAGCCTTGGGCAAATTGCGCTCAGGGTCTTTAGTTTCTGCAGCGGTGGTTCCCACCAGTTCAATACCCACAAAGGCAAAAATGGCAATCTGGAAACCCGCTAAAAAGCCGGTTAAACCATTGGGGAACATGCCGCCATGACTCCAGATGTTGGACAGGGATGCCACACTGCCTGAGGGCGATGTAAATGCAGTCGTCACCATCCATAAGCCCGCACCAATCAGGGCCACAATGGCAATAATCTTGATCAGGGCAAACCAGAACTCAACCTCGCCAAACAGCTTGACCGTCAGTAAGTTCAGCCCCAGCAGGAACAGTACACAACCTGCGCTGATGGAAGCCCCTCCCAAGGGGGTAAACTGCATGCCATCAGGTAACCAGAAGCCCAGGTAATTTACAATTGCGGTCAAGTCGGCAATACCGATGGTGACCCAGCATAGCCAGTAGGTCCAGCCGGTAAAAAAACCTGCCCAAGGGCCCAGATAATCATAGGCCAGGTCAATAAATGACTTGTATTGCAGGTTGGACAGTAACAGCTCCCCCAGTGCCCTCATCACGAAGAACACCATAAAGCCAATAATCATGTAAATAAATAAAATGGATGGCCCTGCCAGGCTGATGGTTTTACCAGAGCCCATAAACAAACCTGTCCCAATCGCCCCACCGATGGCAATTAACTGTAAATGCCGGTTGGACAGTTTGCGTTGTAAATGGTCTGGATTATCTGGCAGATGACCCTGCGTATGATCGTGAGCGGTCATGAAGTATTTTCCTACCCGTATTTGTGCCAAAACTAAAGCAAGATATATTCCCAAATCACAACAGGAAACCTGTGTTACCTCATTCCCTTGCGGGTTGTGATCCTTGCTTTAGCGCTGCGTAATCTTGTTGTTATGCCGGATTCAGCATGCCGCTAACATACTCCATTTAGGTGTAGCGCGCCATTTCATGTCGTACAATTTGGCAAAAATAAACTATTCACCTGCAAAAAAAAGTAAACTGATGCCCTCCTCGCAAGCAGTTGAATAAGGGATGAGCAAAGCAAAAACGGTTTACACCTGCCAGCACTGTGGCACCAGCCACCCCAAGTGGTCGGGGCAATGCAGTGATTGTGGCGAATGGAATGCACTGATAGAGGCCAAAATAGAGCCTGCATCGACCCATCGCGGCAAATTAGGCAGTGCAGGCAGCTTTTCCAATGGCTATGCCGGACAAGCCAGCCAGGTGACCAAACTGAATGCCATCAATGTCAGCAAGGAAACCCGCCTGCATACCGGAATCAGTGAATTTGACCGTGTACTGGGTGGTGGGCTGGTGGAAGGCTCGGTGGTACTGATTGGTGGTGACCCCGGTATCGGCAAGTCCACTATCCTGCTGCAAACCCTGACGCATATGGCCGAGCATCACGATAGCCAGAAAACCCGTGCCCTGTATATAACCGGTGAAGAGTCTCTGTCTCAGGTGGCCCTGCGCGCGCAGCGTCTGGAACTACCTACCCATCAACTGAGTGTGATGGCAGAAACCTGCGTGGAAACCATTTGCGCCACGCTGGCCAAAGAAAAACCCGCCGTTGCCGTGCTGGACTCCATTCAGACCTTATATACCGAAACCTTGCAATCCGCACCCGGTGGCGTGGCACAGATTCGCGAATCCGCCGCCCTGCTTACCCGCTATGCCAAAAATAGCGGCACCGCGCTGTTTCTGGTCGGCCATGTCACCAAGGAAGGCGCACTGGCTGGTCCGCGTGTGCTGGAACACATGGTAGATTGCGTACTGTACTTTGAGGGTGAGTCCGACTCACGCTTCCGTATGATCCGTGCGGTGAAAAACCGCTTTGGCGCCGTAAATGAACTGGGCGTGTTTGCCATGACCGATCGTGGCCTGCGCGAAGTCGCCAATCCCTCGGCTATTTTCCTCAGCAGGTATGACGAGGCAATTCCCGGCAGTATTGTAATGGTCAGCCGTGAGGGCACCCGCCCCTTGCTGGTGGAAGTACAGGCCTTGGTGGATGATGCTCAAGGTCAACCACGCCGCGTAGCACTGGGGCTGGACCAGAACCGCCTGGCCATGCTGCTGGCTGTAATGCACCGCCACGGTGGTGTACAAACTACCGGACAGGATGTATTTGTCAATGTGGTCGGCGGTGTGAAGGTACTGGAAACCGGTTCTGACCTGGCGGTGCTGCTGGCCTGCGCCTCCAGCCTGCGTGGCAAGGCACTGCCCCAGCAGTTAGCAGTATTTGGCGAGGTTGGCTTATCTGGGGAAATCCGCCCGGTGCCCAACGGTCAGGAGCGCTTAAAGGAAGCCGCCAAGCATGGCTTTAAAACTGCCATTGTGCCACGTGGCAATGCCCCGCGACAAAATGTGGATGGCATGGAAGTCATTGCCGTCGGCCGGCTGCATGAAGCCCTGGATGCTGCCATGTCACTGGTGGAATAAAGGCTCCCTTCCCAAAACAAAAACCGCAGTGACTATTTCAGGTCTACTGCGGTTTTTTTTGACTCACAACAAAAACTTAAAATTACTTCTTGTAGCGTTCAACCATTTTTTCCAGGGAAACCGGGTTGATTTTGCTGGCATTACCGGCAGTACCAAAGGCTTCATAACGCGCCACACAAATATCCTGCATGGCGGTAATGGTTTTGGCAAAGAACTTGCGCGGATCAAACTCGGCAGGATTCTTGGCCATCTCACGACGCATGGCACCAGTAGAAGCCAAACGCAGGTCGGTATCAATATTTACCTTACGTACACCGTGCTTGATCGCTTCAACGATCTGTTCTACCGGCACACCATAAGTTTCCTTGATGTTACCGCCATATTCGTTAATGATTGCCAGCCAGTCCTGTGGTACCGAGCTGGAACCATGCATCACCAGATGGGTATTCGGGATACGCGCATGAATTTCCTTGATGCGCTCAATGGCCAGAATATCGCCCGTTGGTGGACGGGTAAACTTGTACGCCCCATGGCTGGTACCAATCGCAATCGCCAGTGCATCCACGTTGGTATCCGCCACAAAACGCGCAGCTTCTTCAGGGTCTGTCAGTAACTGGGAATGATCCAGTACACCTTCGGCACCAATACCGTCTTCTTCACCCGCCATACCGGTTTCAAGGCTACCCAGGCAACCAATTTCACCTTCTACCGATACACCACAAGCGTGCGCCAGGGCTACAGTTTCACGGGTTACATGCACGTTATAGTCATAGTCGGTTGGGGTTTTACCATCTTCAGCCAATGACCCATCCATCATCACCGAGCTAAAGCCCAGTTGAATGGAGCGCTGGCATACAGCCGGGCTGGTACCGTGATCCTGATGCATCACAACAGGAATATGTGGCCACTCTTCAATGGCCGCCAGAATCATATGACGCAAAAAAGAAGAACCGGCATATTTACGGGCACCCGCACTGGCCTGAACAATTACGGGAGAATTGGTCTGGTCGGCAGCCAGCATAATGGCACGCATTTGTTCAAGGTTATTCACGTTGAACGCTGGTACGCCGTAATTATATTCAGCCGCGTGGTCTAGCAGCTGGCGCATTGAAATCAGTGCCATGATATCCTCCGAAAAATTGCGCTTATTCTAACCTGTGAAATGCTGCAAAAAAATAAAGAGCATAAAAAAATCCTCGTAAAAACGAGGATTTCTTACAAATCTGCACAATAATTGACTGGTAGCCGAAGCTACCAGACAATTTAGGCAAATTAGTGAGCAGCAGCTGGAGCAGCAGCAGCGTCAGCAGCTGGAGCAGCAGCGGCGTCAGCAGCTGGAGCAGCAGCAGCGTCAGCTGGAGCAGCAGCAGCGTCAGCAGCTGGAGCAGCAGCGTCAGCAGCTGGAGCAGCTGCTTCAGCAGCAGGAGCAGCAGCTTCAGCAGCAGGAGCTTCTACAGCAGCAGCTTCAGCAGCAGGAGCTTCTTCTTTCTTGCTACAAGCAGCCAGAGTTAAAGGCAGGCTTAACAGTAAAGCAGCAACTAATTTAGAGTTCATCTTGGCATCTCACATTTAAAAAAAAATTAACCACAATAATAACTTGCACGAATCACGCTAATGCGCGCTCATACAACACAGCAACAGCCGGCAGTGTCTTGCCCTCAACAAACTCAAGGAACGCCCCACCACCAGTTGAAATATAACCGATTTTTTCGGTTACTGCATACTTATCTATCGCAGCAAGTGTATCACCACCCCCTGCAATAGAGAATCCTTCGCTGTTGGCAATGGCCTGGGCCAGCGTTTGTGTACCATGACCAAACGCATCAACCTCAAACACCCCAACAGGACCATTCCACAAAATTGTTCTGGCTTGCGCAAGCAAACCGGCAAACACTTTTGCGGTATCCGGACCAATGTCCAGAATCATATCATTTTCAGCAATTTCTGCAACCTGCTTAATCACTGGTGTGCTTTGCGCAACAAAGGCCATAAAGTCATCACCAATCACGGTTGCATCCGCCACCACCACATCGGTAGGTAAGGGCACACTTACTTTGGCTGCAATGGCACGGGCAGTATCAACCAGGTCTGCTTCCACCAGCGACTTGCCGACATTATAGCCAGCTGCAGCCAAAAAGGTATTGGCTATTCCACCACCAACAATCAGCTGATGACAAATGGTGGACAGCGAATTTAATACATCCAGTTTGGTAGATACCTTGGAGCCTGCCACAATCGCTACCATCGGGCTTTGTGGTGACTGCATGGCACGGCCCAGTGCATCCAGTTCGGCAGCCAGTAACGGACCGGCAGCGGCTACTTTAGCATAACGGGCCACACCTTCGGTAGAGGCTTCTGCACGGTGTGCAGTACCAAAAGCATCCATCACAAACACATCACACAATGCTGCGTATTGCTGGGACAATTCAGGGCTATTTTTCTTTTCGCCTTTATTAAAGCGCACATTTTCCAGCAGGACTACCTGACCCGCCTGCACTTCAACACCATTCAGATAATCAGTTTTCAGCGCTACGGTTTGACCCAGCGCATCAGACAAATAGGCAGCAATCGGGGCCAGGGATTGCTCAGGCTTTGGCTCGCCCTCTACCGGACGGCCAAGATGAGAGCATACAATCACGGCAGCACCCTGTTTCAGCGCCTGCTGAATGGTTGGTAAGGCTGCACGCAAACGCGCATCGCTGCTAATTTGCCCATTTTTTACCGGAACGTTTAAATCTTCACGAATCAAAACACGTTTACCCTGCAGGTCAAGGTCGGTCATTCGTTGAAAGCTCATGCTCAGTCTCATCTGGTTACCAAATTTCTGACGGCGAATATTAAAGCAAAACACCTAAAAAAGGGATAGCATCACAGCAAATTTTCAAAAACATCACTTTCCAAGTGAATAAAAAGTGAATAAAATATTTTTCAACACATTATGCCTCAAAAAATCATAATTTCTAC
>JASLIR010000350.1 GCA_030152125.1 Alkanindiges sp. | reverse complement strand
GCCAATCGCCTGCTGGCGAATCCGGCCAATGCAGCAGGGCTGGAATGTACCATGACCGGCCCAACCCTGAAGTTTCATACCGACAGTTTAATCTGTATCACTGGCGCACCACTCAGTATCACGCTGGATAATGTAGCGCAGCCAATGAACACGGTATTGCTGATAAAAGCAGGGCAAGTGCTGGCATGTGGCAAGATCAGTGCTGGCTGCCGCAGTTATATTGCCTTTAAGGGCGGCTTGAACATCCCTGAATATCTGGGCAGCCGTGCCACGTTTACCCTGGGCCAGTTTGGCGGACATGCCGGGCGTAACCTGCGTCTGGGCGATATGTTGCCCGTGTTTGCCGTGCAGGAGCAGGATTTGGCACTGGCAGGCCAGCAACTTGATGCCGAAGTATTACCCGCCATTGGCCATCACTGGGAAATTGGCGTGATGTATGGCCCGCATGGCGCACCGGACTTTTTTACACCTGATGATATTCAAACCTTCTTCCATACTGACTGGGAAATCCATTACAACTCCAGCCGTACCGGGGTGCGCCTAATTGGGCCTAAACCACAATGGGCGCGTAGCGATGGTGGTGAGGCGGGCCTGCATCCTTCCAATATTCACGACAATGCCTATGCCATAGGCGCCATTGACTTTACCGGGGACATGCCGGTGATTCTGGGCCCGGATGGCCCCAGCCTGGGTGGCTTTGTTTGCCCGGCAGTGGTAGTAAAGGCCGAGCTGTGGAAGCTGGGCCAGTTGCGTCCGGGTGACAAGGTACGTTTTATTCCGATCAGTCAGGCGCAAACCGACACACTGGAACAGCAGCAGGAACAGGCACTGGCTGCGCTGGTGGCAGGCCAGAGCACTAGTTTTAAACAGCCATTACAGCCCGAGTTTGATACCTTACAGTCGGCCATTTTGCAGCAATATCAGGTTGCGGATGCGCCACAGGTAGTGTATCGCCCTGCGGGTGATAACTATATTCTGGTGGAGTATGGCGAGCTGGAGCTGGATTTAAACCTGCGTTTCCGTGTACATGCGTTAATGCAGTTTATTGAACAGAAAATTGCAGATAAAGACATAAGCGGCATTATTGACCTGACACCGGGCATCCGCTCGCTACAGGTGCATTACGATGCCAATCTGCTAACACAGGATGCCTTGCTAACCCTGTTAAAAGCCGCCGAAAGCCAGCTACCAGCCATTGAGGACATGACAGTCAGTTCCCGCACGGTCTGGCTGCCACTGGCCTGGGATGATGCACAAACCAGGCTGGCGATTGAAAAATACATGCAGTCGGTGCGGCCGGATGCACCATGGTGCCCGAGTAACCTGGAGTTTATTCGCCGTATTAACGGGCTGGACAGCCTTGAGGATGTGAAAAAGATTGTGTATGGCGCCAGCTATCTGGTGATGGGGCTGGGTGATGTGTATCTGGGTGCGCCAGTGGCTACACCGTTGGACCCGCGGCATCGTCTGGTGACCACCAAATACAATCCGGCACGTACCTGGACGCCGGAAAATGCCGTGGGCATAGGCGGTGCCTACATGTGTGTGTACGGCATGGAAGGCCCCGGCGGTTACCAGTTTGTTGGGCGTACCATCCAGATGTGGAACCGTTACCGGGTAACTCCAGAGTTTGAGCAGGGCAAGCCATGGTTGCTGCGCTTCTTTGACCAGATCCGTTTTTTTGAGGTATCCGAAGCCGAGCTGCTGGAGATGCGGGAAGAGTTTGCCGCTGGCCGTTACCGGGTGAAAATTGAGGAAGGTCAGCTAAGCCTGCGTGACTATAACCAGTTCCTGCAGGATAACCAGTCCGATATCGAAGCGTTTAAATCTGTACAGCAGCAGTCCTTTGATGCCGAACGTGAACGCTGGAAGGCGGCCGGGCAGGCAGAATACATCAGCGAAGGTGATGCTGCATCTGCTGCTCAGGACGAGATTAAATTATCCGAAGGGTCACTGCTGATTGAGGCACATGTGCCCGGCAGTATCTGGCAGTTGCCGGTTAAGTCCGGTGATACGGTAAAGGCGGGTGATGTGCTGGCGGTGATTGAATCCATGAAAATGGAGTTCCCGATTATTGCCACGCAAACCGGGGTGGTGGGTCAGGTGGTGGCTAGTGTGGGCACACAGGTAAGTGCCGGGCAATCACTATTAGTGGTGGAGGCCGTGGCATGATCCTATCAAAAGCCGTATCAAAAACTGTATTAAATGCAGCATTAAGCATAGATGCTTTCGAGTTGGCTGATTTAAAAATATCAACCTTGCAGGCAGCCTATCAGCAGGGACTAAAACCTTCGGCATTGATTAAGGCCTTAAGCCAACAGCTGGCAATTGATGCGCATGGTATCTGGATTCAGCAGGTTGATCCTGCCTGGCTGCTGGATTACGCCACTCAACTGGATGCAAAAAATCCGGCGGATTTACCCCTGTACGGTATTCCGTTTGCCATCAAGGACAATATTGACCTTGCTGGCGTACCAACTACTGCAGCCTGCCCGGATTTTAGCTATGTACCACAGCAGTCTGCCACTGTAGTGCAAAAACTACTGGATGCGGGTGCAATTCCTTTGGGTAAAACCAACATGGATCAGTTTGCTACTGGCTTAAACGGCACCCGTTCGCCCTATGCAGTGGCAAAAAACAGCATTAACCCGGATTATATTTCTGGTGGTTCCAGTTCCGGTTCTGCCTTGGCGGTTGCGCTGGGATTGGCCTCGTTTTCACTGGGTACCGATACCGCCGGTTCGGGGCGTGTGCCAGCGGCGTTTAATAACTTGGTAGGGGTGAAGCCCACTTGTGGTTTGTTGTCCACCAGCGGGGTAGTACCAGCCTGCCGTACGCTGGACAGTGTATCCATTTTTAGCAAAGATGCGGCAGATGCTGCTGCGGTACTGGCAGCGTCACAGGGCTTTGATGTGGCGGATGCCTACAGCAAACAGTTTAGCCTGCCAGTTGCCAAAGCAGTAAAACGCATTGGTGTGCCCAAGGCTGAGCAGCTACAGTTTTTTAATAATGTGGATTATGCAGCGCTGTTTACGCAGGCTGCACAACAGTTGCAGGCGCAGGGGTATGAGCTGGTCGAGCTGGATTTTGAGCCTTTCCTGCAGGCTGCACAATTGCTGTATGCCGGACCGTGGGTGGCGGAGCGTTACCATGTGGTAGCGCCCTTGCTGGCCAGACCAGATGCTCAGGTATTGCCGGTGATTAAGCAAATTGTGTCTTCAGCAGACAAGTTTAGTGCCGAAGACTGCTTTAAGGCGTTTTATCAACTGGCGGCCTATAAACGGCAGGCAGACCAGATTCTGGCAACGGTGGATGTGGTGCTCACACCTACCACTGGCAGCATTTATAAAATTGACGACATGCTGATAAACCCGGTTCAACTGAATAGCAATCTGGGCTATTACACCAATTTTATGAACCTGTTGAATTATGCCGCCATTGCTGTTCCGGCTGGCTTTACGCCACAAGGTTTGCCATTCGGGATAACTTTTTTTGCCGATGCCGCACAGGATTTAACGTTATTGGCATTGGCAAAACAATTGGAGCAAGTACTTTCATGAAAGAAACTATTGATGTAGTGGTATGTGGGGCGCATTTATCCGGTATGGTTTTAAATGCGCAGCTACTGGAACGGCAGGCGGAACTGGTGGAGGCAACCACCTCCGCCCCTGAATACAAACTGTATGCGATTGCTGGTGGGCCACCATTCCGCCCGGCCATGGTAAAAGTGAGTGAAGGCGGGCAGGCCATTCCGGTAGAAGTATGGCGTTTATCCGCCGCTGCTTTTGGTGATTTTGTCAGCCTGATTCCGGCACCCTTAGGCATTGGCAAGGTAAAACTGGCGGATGGCCGTATTGAATGTGGTTTTATTGCCGAGCCTATTGCATTGGAAGGGGCGACTGACATTAGCCATTTTGGCGGCTGGCGTAATTATATTGCCTCGTTGCAGTAGCATCAGTCTTCTAAATTAGCCCACCTGCTCACATCAATGCCGTACAAAAGCCCAAAAAATGCTTGCTACGCAAGCATTTTTTTTGGGTGATTCGAGGGCGCTGCCCTCGAGCTCCCGCAAACATCGTTATATCAATAGTTTAGTGGTTATCCTTTCCCGAACTCAGGTTACTAAGAAAATACCAGAACCGCTAACAACTGCAGTATTTGCAGAAGCATCTTTTACCCAGCCTTTAGCATTGTCTTGTATATGATTGTTAGCAAATGATTCCATGCAGTAGTCAAACCTCTTTATACTAAGCCTTTAGCTTTAAATACAGATAAATACCTTATCGTAAAGGACATGCCAATGAGTACACGCGTACAAGCCGTCACCAGCCGTCCGGGTGAAAATGCCCTGTTTATTGTATTGGGTTTAAATCCTGATGCTGATGTAGATGCCATTAAGGATTTTGCCAGCAGTTTCTCTGCACTGGTACGTAGTTTGCGCGTGCGCTTCCCACAGGATGAGTTTAATGCAGTGCTGGGTTTTGGTTCGGGTGCCTGGGACCGTATTTTCCCGGATGCTGCCAAGCCAAGGGAGTTAAAACCCTTTCAGGCGATTCAGGGGGAAAAATACAGCGCACCTTCGACACCGGGTGACCTGTTTTTTCATATCCGTGCCAACAAACAGGGTATCTGTTTTGAGCTGGCCTCCGTCATCCAGCAGCAACTGGCTGACTTAACGTACCCCATTGATGAAGTACATGGTTTCCGTTATCTGGATGGCCGTGCCATTATTGGCTTTGTGGATGGTACGGAAAACCCGGAAGAGGAAATTGCGGCAGATTATGCGCTGGTAGGCGAGGAAGACCCAGAATTTAAGGGTGGCAGTTATGCCTTTATCCAGAAATACATTCACAACATGGATGCCTGGCGCGGACTGTC
>JASLIR010000080.1 GCA_030152125.1 Alkanindiges sp. | reverse complement strand
CAAGGTCACCCCACGGTCGCCCAGCGTGGTTTGCAGGCCGTACTGCAAGCGCTGAATCACATCCTCCGCAGCGGATTTATGCAGTGCCTCCAGCAGTTCTTCCTCTGTGGCATCCGGTTTGGCTACCCGCAGGTTTTGCTCCAGCGTGTCGGAAAACAGAAAGCTTTCCTGCGGCACAACCTGCACCAGCTGGCGCAACTGTTCCAGCTTAATGTCTTTGCTGTTGTGCCAGCCTTGCTGGTCTGAACCAATCAGTACATCACCCTGTTGCGGGTCGAGCAGGCGTGGCAGTAAACCCAGCAGGGTACTTTTACCGGAACCGGTTTTACCAACAATGGCAACCATTTCTCCCGGCTGAATGTGTAGGTTGAAATCGTGCAGGATGTCCTGTCCGCCATTGCTGTGAATACTGATATGGTTCAGCTGGATACCCAGTGGCTGCTGATCTTCCAGCACCAGTTGCTGCTGTCCACTGATAATGCCCGGCCGGGCATCCAGTATTTCCCAGATACGACCTGCAGAGGCACGTGCATCGGCAAAAATATGCATAATCTGGCCGATACTTTCGATACGAAATACCAGCATGTTGGTCATCAGCAAGGCGGCCACCAGTTCACCAATATTTAACTGATGGATACTGATCAGGTACGCGCCAAAGCCCAGTACCCACACATAAGACATTGCCACAATAATTTGGGGCAGGGGCAGGCGTGAGGCTGCATAGCGGATGGCCTGAAAGGCATTATGAATAAACAGGTCAATTTGCTGGTTAAACTGGGTGATGCGACCCTGTTCCAGTCCAAAGGCTTTAATCACCCGAACGCCATGCACGCCTTCGCTTAAATCCTGACTAACCTGTTCGTAAGCCTGCCCAACCTCGCGGTCCAGTACCACCAGCTGGTTGGTCAGTACCGCAAATGTTGCCAGGCCAGCAAGGGTTAATAGCAGCGGTACAATGCCCAAACCCAGGTTGTACCAGCACAGCATGAACACGGCCGCGATCAGCACCAGTACGGTTTCAAACAGTTGCCGCCAGAAATTAATCAGTGCATCACGCAGTTTGTCGGCATCACGGGTGGTACGGGTGACCACTTCGCCCATGCCATGTTGCCAGTGCCAGGCCAAATCAAGCTGCTGGACCTGGCGTAAAATACGCTCACGCAAAATACACAGCATGTCCTGACCGATGGTGAGGGAAAACAGGCCCGCAATGTATTGTAGCAATGCCCGGCCAAACGCAATGCCCAGCAGGCAGGCAAACCAGAACCAGGCCACATGTGCATCAAAGCTGCCATCTGCGTGGGCAACCACAGCCTTGCCTTGCTGGATGTCGTGTACGGCATGCCCAATCATATATTGCTGGGCAATTAAGCCAATGTTAGCCAGAATAAATAGTAGAGCCGTAGTGCTAAAGCGCCAAGGCATATAGCGGTACAGCAACAGGGTGCGTAACAGGGGATAGTTGTGTAGTGCTAAACGAGAAAATTGCATAACATGTCAGTTCAACAAATTTTAGGGATGCTGCTGGCATAGCCACAACCATGCCATAAAAACAGAAAAGCTAATCATCAAAAAATATACTGATTAAAAACATTTGCTTATAAAGTACATGCGGTTTGAACCTACTGGAAAGTGACAGCGCTTATTGTGTTTGCAGCAATGAAAATGCTGGTAGAAAATCAAAAACACAGCAGATTGTTGCAGGTTCAGCACCGCCTATTCCAGTGCTGAAAAACAAGCACCATCGCCTGCATATTAGTTGGGCAGCCAACACCCACTAAATTTTGAATATAAATTATCTTACTGTTTATTCTGTGTTTTTTATGCTGGCATGCGCGTTGCAATTTTAGGGTCGTTGTTTTTCTCTAACATGGCTCTTTAAATAGCAAGGAAACGAAGATGACCCAAGACGTTCAAAAGAAACTGGAAACCCTGTGGTATACCCGTTGCCCGGTGCCAACCGGTTTAGGCATTGCCGTGCAGCGTGGCTGGTTAGGCCAGCACTTTGCCAATAATGATGTAGAGGTAAAATCTCTGCGTGAATCTAATGACAAAGCCGTACGTGATTCGCATTTTAATCATTCACTGGAAAATTCGGTACGCCATGGTGGCAGCATTCCTGCCATCTGGGCGTATTCATCTGGCCGCAATACCCGCCTGATTGGCTTGTCCTGGGCGGACGAAGTTCAGTTGTTGCTGACCCGTCAGGACTCCGGCATCCGTGAGGTGAAGGATTTGAAAGGCCGCCGTTTTGGTATTCCTAACAATGCCGATGCCTTAATTGACTTTTCCCGCGCGCAAGCCATTCGTGGTCTGGAAAACAGCCTGCGTCTGGAAGGGCTGGAAGTCAGTGATTTAACTTTGGTAGACACGGTGCGTGCAGACCAGTCGCAGGACGTGCAGCCAGTTGCAGGCCAGACAGTAGCCGGCACCCAGACCTTTGGTGACCGCCGTGGTGGTCGCAATGCCGAGCTGGTAGCCCTGCTGCGTGGTGAAGTAGATGCCATTTTCCTGAAAGGCGCACATGCGGCGCAAATTGCACAGGATTTTGACCTGCATGTGATTTTTGATGTGGGTTCGCACCCTAATCCATTGGTACGTGCCAATAACGGTACACCACGTACCCTGACTGTGGATGAGCGACTAGTTGAAAACCACAGTGGCTATGTGGCGGATATTGTAGAGCAGGTGTTAAAGGCCGAAGCCTGGTCCAAACAGCACCCGGAAGAAACCCGTCAGTACCTGGCGCGCGAAAGCAACAGCAGTGAATACTGGGTGGTAAAAGCCTATGGTGAAGATGCGCACTTGCGCCTGAATACCGATTTTAACCCGACATCGGTAGAGGCATTGCAAGACTTAAGTGATTTCCTTTACCGCTGGCAGTTTATTCCGCAGCAAATTAACGTGCAGGAATGGATTAGCAGCACTGCGCTGGAGCAGGCACAACAACGCTTAAGCCCATTGGCGGAAGCGGTGTGAGTTAAGTCTTAATAGCTCTTTTTTAATCACGCATGTTGTCTGCCAAACAATTTACTCACTCCAGTGTAAATCAGGCAATATATTTTGTGATACAGGGGCTGTTGACAGTTCATATGAGGATTGCGTTGTCGGCTAAAATTGATTCAAACAAGACGTGAAACGAAGGCAATGGCGAGCCCTTGGCAAGTTTCACAACGAAGTTTGAGGCGATTTTAGCCACAACCTGAGGAAGCATTAAAGCACTGCTTTAATGCTGACGGAAGGACAGGGCCGTTTTTTGCCGCTGCTGCGTTATTAATTGCTCCTTTAGAACCACTAAAGATCGCAATTCATGCCTTGCATCGCCTAAAAAACGGCCACTGTCGCACCCTCATCTGAATTGTTAACAGTCCCTAGCCTGCTGAATTTTCAGCAGGCTTTTTTATTTGCGTTGTTCCACACACGCTTAAGCCTTGCAAGGCAAGGGCTGGCAACGGTTTTCAGCCAGGTTTAAGAATGTTGATTAAACAGCAATCTGGCGATGGCAATGATGATCAAACAGCATTAATTAATTACTTGCTTGATTGGTTTTTTTATAAAAATTAAATAAAAACAATTGGTTGAATTTAAATAAAACGTTGGCACACTTGCTGCTCAATAACGCATGCAGATAAAGGTATTAACACACCAGTTGGGCGTGAGCGCTTACTGATACTTTAGGAACAATAAAATGGCTTTTACAACCCTTGCTTTCCCGCAGACTAATGAATCTGCCGAAGAGCAAAAAAATGAACAGTTAAACCATGTGTGGGTGACACGATGTCCTGTACCTACAGCAACAGGCTTGTCTGTTAAACGCGGCACCTTGTCCGAGGTGTTTGCCAAACGTGGCATCGAAGTGTCCACCCTGCAGGATGCACCCAAGGAACTGGCAGTGCATCACATGGACCACAAACTGCCGGCACTATTCCGGGAGGGCGGTAATGTACCGGCGCTGGCTGCTTTGGCACAGGGTGCGCCCAGCAAGCTGATCGGCCTGACCTGGATTGATGAATGGCAGGTAATTATTGTTAATCCGGATTCCGAGATTAGCGATCCAACGCATTTAAAAGGCAAGCGCCTGGCGTTGCCATCCTATGCGGAAAGCCGTGGTGGCAGTATTTTCCGTGCAATGTCATTACAGGGTTATAACGGTGCGTTTTCTATTGCTGGTTTGCGCTTTGACGATGTGCAGTTTGTGGAAGTACCTGCGCGTGGCGAGCCGGTTGAAGGTGATGTACGTGGTGCCAGCTCTTTCTGGTCCGGCCTGGATGCACTGGTACGCGGCGACGTGGATGCGGTGTATGTAAAAGGCGCATCTGCCGTGGAAGCAGCTACCAAGCGCGGCCTGAAAGTGGGCATTGACCTGGATCAGTACGAAGATGTGCGTACCCGCGTTAACAATGGTACACCGCGACCAATCACCGTGCATGAAGACCTGCTGAAAAACCACTTTGACGTAGTGGTGGATTTTCTGTCCGAGATTCTGGATACCGCAGACTGGGCATCCCAAAACCTGCCGGATGTACTGAAAATTCTGGAAAGCGAAACTGTGGCTGGTGCGGATAGCGTGGCTACTGCTTATCGCAATAATTTCCATCTTTCCCTGCATCCGAATCTGGACCCTTTCCGGGTGGATCTGTTGCGCCAGCAAAAGAACTTCCTGTGGTTGCATGGCTTCCTGGAACACGATGTGGACATTGATGCCTGGATTGATTCGCGTCCCTTACAGGCTGCGCTGGCACGCCGCCAGTTAAAAGCGTCGTAATTCAGTGATTTGCAATTGCAACGTAATTTAAATATTGGCTTTAATAAATTGGATAATTGAAAATGACCGCAGCTATTTTGCAACACAAATTTTCGCAGGATGTGACTGACTTTATTGATCAGCGCCGTGCCGAAGCAGAGTATGCCTTTGAGGTGTTCCGGCAGACCCGTACCATTACTGCCAATGGTACGGTTAACTTTGTAGAGCGCATTCCTAATGAAAACAAGCTGGTTACCATTAACTACGCTGGCCCGTGGGCACGTGACAGAAAGAGCAACATCAGTGTGGAAACTCTAGAGGGTGAAGTGCTGGTGGGCCGTGCGGGTGGTGGTGGCCGTTACAATAAGCTGTTTATTCAGCATGATGACGTAACCACTATTTCTCATGTGCATTCACCAAGCCTGGGTGCCTGGGCGCAAACCCACCGTACCTTGCCGGTACGTTATGTGCCGGTACAGCGTTTCCACCTGTTCCGTGAAATTCCGGTGTATATCGACCGCCGCCAGAAGGAAGTAGATTTCATCCTGGATCAACTGGCGATTGACATTAACCACCGCGCGATTATTGAAGCCAATGGTGGTTCCACCGTATGGGGCCGCAAAGGCTTGCAGGAAAACGCCGAGTTTATCCTGTTACTGGAAGAAGGTGCGGAAATCCAGATTGTTTCCGAACTGATTGGCGGTGGCCGTGATTATGGACAGGGAGTACTGGCACAGCAGTGGAAAATGAGTGGACTGACTGAAAAAGCGCGTGCTTTGGGTTATTTACCACAAGCCCAGTAATAACTAAGCGCTTCATAGCACGTCAGCATGGCGGGTAGTTGTTACCCGCCAGTAATCTTCATCTGATTTAAGCTCTGCTTTCACCGGGAAATTTTTCATGGCAGTCAAAATTTTATGGTATCTCACCGCGCCGGATGGCCCTTATCCATGGGAGCCTGAGGGGCGCTGGTATACCGATTTTGAACATTTGCAGCAACTGGCTGTCAGTATTGACCGTCTGGGCTTTTATGGTGCGCTGCTGGGAAGCAGTGCTTATGAGAGCCTGGCGGTGGCTGCTGCGCTGATTCCGGCAACCAAACGCCTGAAATTCCTGGTGGCGCAGCATCCGGGTGAGCTGTCGCCAGCAGTTCTGGCTAAGTATGCACAAACCTTTGATGCCTTTTCGCAAGGGCGTTTGCTGTTTAATGTGGTAAATGGCAATGATCAAGGGCTTGCAGCGCTTGGTGTGCACTATCCGCATGACGAACGCTACGATTTTAGCCGTGAATACTGGCAAGCTTTCCAGCGTAACTATCTGGGTGATAAATCCGGTTACGATGGCAAGTTTGTCAAACTGTCCCCACGTGTTGAAGGTGCTGTGCCCATGTCGGTGTGGCATGGACCAACCCAGAAGCAGGGCATTCCCTTATGGGGCGCCGGTACATCGCCTGCTGGTGTGGCGCATTCGGTTGAGCTGCTGGATGTATACCTGAGCTTTGCCAATACGCCGCCATTACTTGGGGAAAAATTTAAACGGGTGGGGGCCGAGGCCGCCAAAATTGGCCGTACCCTGCAATATGGCACCCGTTTGCAAGTAATTGTACGCGAAACCGAAGAGGAAGCCTGGGAGTATGCTGAATGGCTGTTGGGCAAGGCCTCTGTAGAGTACGCCATTAATTCGGTCAAGCGCCAGCTGCCTGCCGGTGAAACCTTTGAAAGCTATCAAAGCCCTAATCCACAGGTCAATAAAAATCTAGACACCTTGCGCGCTGGACGTTTGCCAAAAGCCAGGGACCTGGAAATTTATCCGAACGTATGGACTGGTGCTGCCTGGTTTGGCTTTGATGTGCTGGGGCCGGGCTCTGGTACTGCACTGGTAGGAAGCGCCAAGAATGTGGCTGCACGTATCCGTGAATATGAAGCGCATGGAACATCCGCATTTATCCTCTCCGGTTTTCCGCTGATTAACGAGGCGCATCGTGTGGCCGAATTGCTATTGCCGTTACTGGACCTGGATCATGGCTTTGAAGTGCCGGCCTTAAAGGCTGCTAGTGCTGCAAAAACAACTCCTGTACAGGCGGTTACTGCGCCAGCCGAAACGGCTTAAGGGGGATGCGCTATGTCTGAAAGAGATTTCACCCGTCGCAGCTTCCTACAGCAAGGGCTTGGTTTAGGCTCGCTGGCGGTGCTGGGTGGTAGCCAGTTACTTGGCGGCTGCTCCGATTCGTCACAACCAGTAGCCGCTGCATCGGCATCTGCCAGCACTGCACCGCAATATGGTGGTGTGTTGCGGGTTGGTTTACTGAGTGGTAACCAGACTGGCAACCTGGATGCGCATAAGCCGGTTGCAACCGGGGTGCAGCGTGGTTTTGCCCTGTACAGCAAGCTATGGGAGTGGAGTCCGCAAATGACACCATCGCTGGCGCTGGCTGAATTTGCTGAAGCCAATAAAGACGCCACCCAGTGGACGGTGCGCCTGAAAAAGGGGCTGGAGTTTCATCATGGCAAAAGCATTACTGCGGATGATGTCATTTTCTCCCTGCGTCGCCTGACTGACCCCAAACTGGCTTCACCTTATGCCTCGCTGTTGTATTCGGTAGACCGCGAGCATATTGAAAAGCTGGATGACCGCACGGTACGCATTCATTTTCAAGCGGGTAAAGGGTTTGTGCCGCTGGCCGATACCTGGACCAACTTTGGTGGCATTGTGCCTACCGATTATGATCCCATCACCAATCCGGTAGGCGCAGGGCCATATAAGCTGAAAAGCTTTAGCCCGGGCCAGCGTTCCACATTTACCCGCTTTGAAAATTATTTTAAGGAAGGTAAGCCTTATGCAGATGAGCTGGAAATTATCGACTTTAAGGATAATGTGACGCGCCTGCTGGCGTTGCAGAATGGCCAGATTGACCTGGTTGGTGGTGTGCCGGCGGACCAGTATGCCTTACTGAAAGCACAGAAAAATATCCAGATTATTCAGTCCGACACCAACGGCTGGCTGTCATTTGATATGAATTTAAGCAAAGCGCCATTTAATGATGCACGGGTACGCGAAGCATTCCGCTTGCTGATTGACCGTGAAGATTTGATCAAGCGTGCGCTGAATGGTCAGGGGCGTTTGGCCAATGACCTGTATTCCCCGCATGACCCCACTTTTAACCGCAGCATTGCGCAACGTACCTATAACCCGGCACGGGCAAAACAGTTATTGCAGCAGGCTGGTTATGGCAATGGTTTAACGCTGGAGTTGATTACTAACCCCAGCAGTAACTATCAGGCTGCGCTGGTATTTGCCGAGCAGGCTAAAAAAGTGGGTGTGACCATTAAAGTAAAACAGGTGGACTTGGCAACATTTAATGGGCCACAGCGTCATCAATGGATATTTAGTACCGGTGGTTTGCTGGCGGAATCCTTTCTTTCCACTGCCTTGCATACCGATGCACCGGTTTCTGCTGCCAATAAAACCCATTTTAATGATGCGGAATTTTCACGCTTATTTTATGCCGCACTTTCCGAGCCGGATTTGGCCAAAAGATCGCAGCTGGTGCATCAGGCACAGCAAATTCAATACGACAAAGGCGGCCTGATTATATGGGCTTTCCCCAAGGTGCTGGATGCAGTATCGCAACGCATAGGCGGTGCTGCCCCGGAACAGACAATATTCCCAACATGGCGCTTTGACAGCCTGTGGCTAAAAACATAAGAAGGTTAATGTAATGACAACGTGGACAAGACGACATCTTTTAAGTACGGGTTTAGGACTGGGGGCTGGTGCTGTTGCAGTAGGCGGCGGATTACTGGGTTGCAGCCGGCAGGAGCATGACGAAACGCCAGCCCAACAGTCAGCAGCAGATAATGCACCCAGGCATGGTGGCATTATTCGTATTGGTGTGATTAACGGGAATCAGGCCGGGAATCTGGATGCACATAAACCGCTGGGCAGTAGTAGTGCCTTTCGGGGCTGGCCTTTATATGCCAAGTTGTGGGAATGGGGGCGTGACATCCAGCCTAAACTGGCACTGGCAGAGTTTGCCGAGCCAAATCAGGATGGCACCCTGTGGACAATCCGCCTGAAAAAAGGGCTGGAGTTTCACCACGGTAAAACGGTGAGTGCTGATGATATTATTTTTTCCCTGCGCCGCCTGACCGACCCGAAACTGGCTTCACCTTATGCGGCCTATCTGTACTCCCTGCAACGCGACGCGATTAAAAAACGTGATGAACTGACGGTAGAAATTCCATTCGCCAAAGGCCGTGGGCTGGTGGCGCTGGCAGAGGCATGGATGAGCTGGGGCGGCATTGTACCAACTGACTATGACCCGGTGACCAATGTGGTGGGTGCCGGGCCGTATAAGCTAAAAAGCTTTACCCCGGGCCAGCGTTCCAGCTATACGCGTTTTGAAAATTACTGGAAGCCGGGCCAGCCTTATGCCGATGAAATTGAAATTATTGATTTTAAAGACCAGACAGGACGTTTAGGCGCATTGCAGGCGGGGCAAATTGATATTGCCACCGGTATTACCGCCGAACTGTTGCCGCTGGTGAAGGCCAACCCGAACTATCACGTAGTGTCTTCCGAAACGGATGCCTGGCAGTCGCTGGACATGAACACCCGAAAAGCACCGTTTGATGATGTACGGGTACGTCAGGCATTCCGCCTGATTGCTGACCGGGATGAGCTGGTTAAGCGTGCACTGGCAGGGCATGGCCGTGTTGCCAATGACCTGTATTCTTTCAGTGACCCTGTGTTTAACCATAAGATTCCACAACGCCAGCAGAATATTGAGAAGGCCCGCGAGCTGCTTAAGCAGGCTGGCTTTGTCAATAACCTGAAGGTGGAACTGGTAACTGGTGCGGACAGCAGTGCAGCACTGGTATTTGCCCAGCAGGCAGTAAAAGCCGGTGTCACCGTTAAAGTGAAGCAGGTGGAAGCGGCTACCTTTGCTGATGCCTTGAAGAAAGACTGGCCATTTAGTACTGGCAGTGGTGTATCGCGTCCATTTTTGCTGACCGTGTTACAGGTTGACGGCCCCGATGCTGCCAATAACAAAACCCATTTTTCCCAGCCACGTTTTGCTGAACTGGTACGTAGTTCCCTGCAACAGGCTGATGTGGAAAAGCGCAAGCCTTTGGTACATGAAGCCCAGCAGATCCAGCATGATGAAGGTAGCCTGGTGATCTGGGGCTATAACAATGTGCTGGATGCGGTTTCCAATAAAATTGGGGGTGTTACCCCGGACCGCACCGGTTTTGCGGGCTGGCGTACTGATGGGTTGTGGAGGAAAGCCTGATGGGCAGTTCTGTTTCCTCTAACGGTGAGGTTGTTGTGACGAATAGTGTGCATCATCAGGTACAAGGCAGTAGTGGCTTTCAGTTGCCGGTATGGTTTCCATGGTTTTTTGGCCGCCTGTTTTCCGGCTTTCTGGTGGTACTGTTTATCAGTGTGGTGGTGTTTGCTGCCACACAAGCGCTACCATCCGATCCGGCACGGGTGATTCTGGGACCGGAAGCACCGGAAGCCACGGTACAGGTGCTGCGGGAACAGCTGGGGTTGCATCAGCCAATTCTGGTGCAATATGCACAATGGGTCAGCAATTTACTGCATGGTGATTTTGGCCGTTCCATTGATTCGCATGTACCGGTGATTGATATCATCAATAACTATTTTTTTAATACTGTGGCTTTAACCTTTCTGGTGGTGCTGTTTACCGTACCGTTGTCTTTGGTGCTGGGTGTGTTTCTGGCCTTGCGCCGTGACAGCATTCTGGACCGTGCTGTGGTCTCCAGCTCCATTGTATTTAAGGCCGTACCCGGCTTTGCCATTGCCATCTGGCTGATGATGTTTTTTTCCACCTCGGTACTGCATATTTTACCGGCAGCTTCCTTGCTGATACCGGATCAGTCACCGTTTACCCAGTTGCAGTTTCTCGTATTGCCCCTGCTGACATTAAGCTTGTCGCTGGTGCCATACCTGATGCGTCTGGTGCGTGCTTCCATGATTGATACCCTGTCATCCGAGTATGTAATTGCCGCCCGTTTACGCGGCATTCCGGAAAACCGGATTATCTGGCGTCATGTATTGCCCAATGCGCTGGTGCCTGCCATTCAGGGTGTGGCGCTCACTGTCCGGGTACTGCTGAGTGGTGCGCTGGTGGTAGAGGTGGTGTTTAGCTACCCCGGAATTGGTAATGCGCTGAATGCCGCCATTGAAATGCGCGATATTCCAACCATTCAGGCCATTGTGTTGCTGCTGACCATTTGTATTGTCGTGATTAACCTGCTGGCAGATTTACTGACTACCTTGCTGACACCGCGTATTCGTACCGCCAGCCAGCATCGCCATCGCTCACCCGGTATGCGCTATGCCGTACGTCTGTGGCGCACTGGCCGTCCAAAAGTAAAACCGGTGGACCGCAGTAATGCCCTCAAAGACAAGCTTGAGCAGCATGCGGATAACAGCACAGAGACGGTAACTCATATTATCAAATCAGCAACTGATAAAGCCGAACAACAGACGCAGGGCAAGGTACAGGAGGATGCATCATGACGCAGTCCACT
>JASLIR010000329.1 GCA_030152125.1 Alkanindiges sp. | reverse complement strand
TAGAAACCGAAAAAGGCATTATTACTTTCCTGGATACCCCAGGCCACGCCGCGTTTACCGCGATGCGTGCCCGTGGTGCCAAGGCAACCGATATTGTGGTACTGGTAGTTGCAGCGGATGACGGTGTTATGCCGCAAACCGCAGAAGCGATTGACCACGCCCGTGCTGCCGGTACGCCTATCATTGTTGCCATCAACAAGATGGACAAGGAAAGCGCTGACCCGGACCGTGTATTAAACGAGTTAACTGCCAAGCAAATCGTGCCTGAGAAGTGGGGCGGCGATGTGCCTGTAGCACTGGTTTCTGCACATAGTGGTCAGGGTATCGACGAGCTGCTGGATTTGATTTCCATTCAGGCCGAACTGATGGAACTGACTGCATCTGACGAAGGTGCTGCACAAGGCGTGGTAATTGAAGCGCGTGTGGATAAAGGCCGTGGTGCCGTTACCAGTATTCTGGTGCAAAAAGGCACCCTGAATGTGGGTGACCTAGTACTGGCTGGTGCATCTTATGGTCGCGTGCGTGCCATGAATGATGAAAACGGTCAGCCGATCAAAACAGCTGGTCCGTCTATTCCGGTTGAGATTCTGGGCCTGCCGGAAGCACCGAATGCTGGTGATGAAGTGCTGGTAGTGTCTGACGAGAAGAAAGCGCGTGAAGTGGCTGACTTCCGTGGTGACCGCGAGCGCCACAAGCGTCTGGAGCGTGCCAGCGCCATGCGCCTGGAAAACATCATGGCGTCCATGGGCAAGAAAGATGTGCCTACGGTTAATCTGGTACTGAAAACCGATGTACGCGGTACACTGGAAGCAATCAGTGCAGCACTGAACGACCTGTCAATTGATGATGTGCATGTACGCATTATCAGCTCCGGCGTGGGTGCGATTACCGAGTCTGACGTAGCACTGGCTGAATCATCTGATGCCGTATTGCTGGGCTTTAACGTGCGTGCCGATGGCGCAGCCCGCCAGAAGTGTGATCAGGATGGTGTAGACTTACGTTATTACAGCGTGATCTATGAAATGATTGATGATGTGAAGGCGGCCATGAGCGGTAAGCTGGCACCAGAACATCGCGAAACCATTCTGGGTGTGGCGCAGGTTCGTCAGGTATTCCGTTCCAGCAAGTTTGGCGCTGCTGCCGGCTGTATGGTGATGGAAGGTACGATTTACCGTAACAAGCCTATCCGCGTATTGCGTAATGATGTGGTGGTATTCCAGGGCGAACTGGAATCCTTACGCCGTTATAAAGATGTTGTGGAGGAAGTGCGTGCAGGTATTGAATGTGGTCTGGCGGTTAAAGGCTATAACGACATTCAGGAACTGGACAAGATTGAAGTGTACGACGTTCAACAAATTGCTCGGAGTCTTTAATGGCTGGACAACGGCTAAAACGAATGGCAGACCAGGTACAGCGTGAACTCGCTGACCTGATCCGCTCGGATATCAAAGATCCGCGTTTAGGTGGTTTGGTTACTATTTCTAGCGCAAAGGTAAGCCCTGATATGGGTTATGCCGATATTTACGTGACCGTCATGGGACGTGAGCTGGGAGATGAGCAAACCGCGCAGGCGCATCAGGATACCCTTGATGTGCTAAACCGTGCCTCTGGCTTTTTACGCATTGAGTTAGGTAAGCGGATTAAAACCCGTATTACCCCGCGTTTGCGTTTTCACTACGATACCGTGACGGCCTATGGTAACTACATGACTGATTTAATTGCTAAAGCAGTACATGATTTACCGCCCGATGCGGACGAAGATAAGCAAGAGGGTTAATGCCCTAAACGTAAGAGAACCGCCGTAAGGCGGTTTTCTTTTGGACGATTATTTGCTGTTAGCCCACGCTTGTACAAAGGCTGTAGTCAGCTTGGCAGCATTGCGCTGGGCCACCCCGGAGGCAAAAAATGCGCCTACGTTGGCATCTGCATCGGCACCTGCCAGGTTGGACAGGCTGCGAAAGGCAATAAAGGGAAGCTGGTTGGCATAGGCGGTTTGCGCAACGCCAGTGGTTTCCATATCCACCGCATCAGCTGATAAATTGCTGGAAAGGTAGTTGCGGTAATCGGCATTGGCCAGGAATTTTTCCGAGGAAACCCCACGTTGCCCCAGCACAATTTTAGGTTGATAGCATAAGGTGCTACTGGCCAGGCAAATTTGCTCCAGTTGCGTTTGGGTGGCTGTTTGTATGCTGCTGGCAATTTGCCACATGCTGTTATCCACCGCAAAATCAGTTTTCATTTCACCATAGGCCTGTATATTGCCACTGCCGTCACGTAGTGCAACCTGCTGGTAGTTAGCAGCATTTACCACATTGGTGGCACGCAGGAAAAGGCCGGTGGAGTAGGGCGGCAGGTTCTCAATCAGCTTCAGGCCAAGGCAACTGATATCCCCGGCTGTACCGCACGGGGAGGGTAGTGTATTGCTGTTGGCATGATACACCTCACCAGAGGCAAACCAGTTTTTGGCAATCACCACATCGCCAACCTGCAATGCCGGGTTTACACCACCCGCTATCCCACTAAATACCAGCCCTTTCAGGTTAAAGTGATCAATGGCCATCTGGGTGGTCATCACCGCATTGGTCATGCCCACACCGCTGGGTACAATCACCACACGGGCCCCTTTCAGGGTGCCGGTAGTAAAGGTTTTCCCTTTGATTAAATACTGTTTTTTGTCCTGCAGGCTGCTGATGAGTAAATCAGCTTCCTGTCCAAAGGCCGCCATGATGGCTAGTCTTGGGCTGCATTCAGTTAAACATGCGGTGCTATTAGCGGGCGGGGCGGAGGCATCGTTATCTGAGTTATCATCGCAGGCTGTAAGGCCACAGATGCCGATCAGGCTGACGAGCAGGCGGGTTTTGAATCCTTGCAACATAATAATTCCCTGTAAAATATGCCATAAAAACGGGCAAAAATATTAAATTGATGGCCTATGCCAAAAAGCAGGCAAAACTAATGCCATACCATTGTTGTTAGGCTCTCTTATATCATCTTATGAATAAATCTTGCAGCGGTGTTGGTCGGGCTTTGCTGTATTTAATATTGATCGACCTATTGTAGGTCTGGTCTTCCAGATAGCCGTTTTTTACTAATCTGCCTCATCAACAGATAGCAGAACTGGAAAGCCAGTATTTGCAAAAAGCTTCCGCATATTCAGGGGTTGTTTCATATTGTTGGTTCAGCGCATGTTGTTTAAGCATGCCGAGACTATAGGCATACTGCAACGATTGGAAAGCATTTAACCGAGTTTGTTGCATAAAGGCGCAATTGGCAGCAAGTTTTGCTAGAATGCCCGCCTATTTTTTGAGTCATGGCCTATTCCAGTATGAG
>JASLIR010000318.1 GCA_030152125.1 Alkanindiges sp. | reverse complement strand
AAAAAGACCAGGTGGTTTTATTATTATGCCGCAGTGGTAACCGTTCTACCTATGCCGCAGAAGCTGCCCACAAAGCCGGTTTTGCACAGATTTACAATATCCTGGAAGGCTTTGAAGGCGACCTGAACGATGTTAAACAGCGTGGTCACTTTAATGGCTGGCGTTATCACCAACTGCCCTGGGTACAGGATTAACACCAAATGCCTCATACAAAATATTGACTTACATCACAAGTTACGATTTAACATGAGGCTTTTCAGGCTTGCATGATACAGTTAACAGGCAGGCATTAATGACGTAGTGAAGGAATGGTTGTGGCAAACTGGGAAATCGACAAAGTAGTGACCGGCTTACAGCAAGCCCGACATGATTGGCGCGAATCACAACACCGCGCCAAAGAGTTTGGCGGGCGTGAACTGCCATCCAAAGAAGCCGTTAAACATATTGTTGACGACCTGTGCGGTATTTTATTCCCCATGCGCCTTGGTCCGCCCGATCTGCGTCAGGAAAGCGAAGATTTTTATATTGCGCATACGCTGGACCGCACTCTGAACGCCCTGCTGGAACAGGTAAAACTCACCCTGTTTTATGAGGCGCGTTACCGGGCATCTGCCACCATTCGTGACAGTCACTATCAGCCGGATGAAAAACCGCTGGAAGAGCGCGCGCATAAAATTGTGCAGGATTTTGCCAATGCCCTGCCCGGCATTCGCCGTATTTTGGACAGTGATGTGCAGGCTGCCTATCATGGTGACCCGGCTGCACGCAGCGTGGATGAAGTACTGTTATGCTATCCCGGCATTCTGGCCATTATCCATCATCGCCTGGCGCACCAGCTTTACTCCAGCAATGTCCCACTACTGTCGCGTATTATTTCCGAACAGGCACACTCCCTGACTGGTATTGACATCCACCCCGGCGCACAAATCGGCAAAGGTTTCTTTATTGACCACGGTACCGGTGTGGTGATTGGCGAAACCTGCATTATTGGCGAGCGTGTGCGGATTTATCAGGCCGTGACGCTGGGTGCAAAACGCTTTGAGACCGATGACGAAGGCCAACTGCAAAAAGATTATGTCCGCCATCCGATTGTAGAGGATGATGTAGTGATTTATGCGGGTGCCACTATTCTGGGCCGTGTGACCATTGGTCAGGGCTCTGTTATTGGCGGTAATGTATGGCTGACCAAAAGCGTGGCACCAGGCAGCCAGGTTATGCAAAACGCCTCACACAATGACAGGCTAAACCTGATCTAGCCTGCCGATTACAATAAAACAGGCCAAAAATCTGGCCAAGTACGCATAAAAGGCAGTATTTGGTCAGATTTTTATCTATACTGCGGCCATAATAGTACTTTTTCATAATCATACAATGACGCTGAGTCAACACCACCCAGATCAAAAAAGATTCATATTAAACTGGTCGATACCAAAAAAATGCATGCTCATCCTGATGCTTGGCCTGGGGATGCATATCCTGTGGACAGGCTGGAAGCTGCTGGTTATTTATCACCCGCCACTATGGCGTTTTGTCAATATAGCGCTTATTCGCGCCGAACTGATCAACAATATATTTACCATTATCCTGCTAGCCGAACTGGTATTTTTTTGCTGGTATTGCCGGCACAACGAGAAAGCAAGCCGCTTTTTTGCCTATGTCAGCGTGTACTGTTTTACCCTGACCCTGTGCCGCGAGGCCTATTTATCCGGCCTGATGGCGCCCACGGTAGGGGTTATTCTGGTGGTCACCATTACCATTGGCCGCTTCCTGTTCGGAAAACTCCTGATATATAGCGCCGCCATTCTGGGCTTTGGCAGCATCCTGATCATGCTGCAACTCACTGTACACGGCAAACTGCCTTATGCACCTATTTTTGCGGTAGAAACCAACGCATTTAAACTGGAAAAGCTCAATTTCTGGAGCTCGACCATGCTGTTTTTTATCATGCCCCCACTGGTAGTCGGTATTTATCTACTGGAACGCCTGTTAAGTGACTGGCAAACGCGTGAACAACTGGTGAATCAACTCAGCATGCAGGACTCGCTCACCAGCATCCATAACCGGCGGGCTGTGGGGCAATTTCTGGGGGATGTACTGCAGCACAAGCAACACAAGCAACACAAGCCTGCAGGCTTGCCCAGCGCGCTGATCCTGCTGGATCTGGATCATTTTAAAAGCATTAATGATAACTATGGTCACTCCAAAGGTGACGAAGTACTGGTTGAAACAGCCCGGATTCTAGCCGCCAATGTGCGCCAGGGCGATATGGTTGGCCGTTACGGTGGCGAAGAATTCATGATTGTACTCTCCAAAGTACCACATGCCATACAGGCCACGCATGTTGCCGAACGTTGCCGCAAGCAAATTTCCGAACTGGCAATTATGCATGAAGGGGAAAGAATTCCTATTACTGCCAGCTTTGGGGTAGTTACTTTCTATACGTCCATGAATATGGACCAGCTGTTTAATATGGCGGATAGCGCCCTGTATCAGGCCAAGGCTAATGGGCGAAATCAGACCGTCACTTATTCATAAACAGCATTATTTATTAGTTTTTTTATATTTTATTGAATAAAAAAATGCGAATTACAGCCATCCACGCCTCAGAAAACAATAAATAAGTAAAAATTTATTTCTTAAAAAACACTAATTTAAAAACAAAACACTTTAATCTAGTTTATTATCCAACTTTAAAGAAGATGTTTTTTATAAAAATTTCATATAAAACTGTTATTTATATGTAAATTTTATGCGATTATTTTCATTAAAAAACGGCAAGTTACTATTTTATATAAAATTTATAATAAGTGGCTTTTTGCCCGCTTATTTATATAAATAACAGATAAGCAAATGAATATAAATTAAATGCAAATTTCTTGGATAACATTATATGTATTTCATATTTTGCAATAAGCGTTTTTTTCTTTAATCTCAATACACTATTTTATAACAACCCGAGTTAAACCAGGAAGAAATACGATGGCTAACAACCCCGAAGTGGTACAGCAAGCCCTTGGCGATCATGCGGCGCGCCAGCTTGCCAACGCGACGAAAACAGTACCGCAGCTTTCCACGATTACCCCGCGCTGGTTAACCCATTTATTGCAATGGATTCCTGTTGAAGCGGGTATTTATCGTGTTAACCGCGTTAATAATACCGATGATATTCAGGTAGCCTGCACCCAGCGTGACGAAGCGACCCTCCCACAGACTTTTGTGGACTATGACCCACAACCGCGCGAATACTTCCTGAATGGTGTGTCTACCATTCTGGACGTACACACCCGCATTTCCGACCTGTATAGCAGCCCGCACGACCAGATTAAAGAACAGTTACGCCTGACCATTGAAACTATCAAGGAACGTCAGGAAAGCGAACTGATTAACAACCCTGAATATGGTTTGCTGGCCAGCGTGAGCGACGAACAGCGTATTTCCACCTTAACCGGCGCACCAACCCCGGACGACCTGGATGACCTGTTGCGTAAAGTATGGAAAGAGCCTGGCTTCTTCCTGGCGCACCCGGATGCGATTGCTGCGTTTGGCCGTGAATGTACCCGCCGTGGCGTACCACCACCGACTGTTAGCCTGTTCGGTTCACAGTTTATTACCTGGCGTGGTATTCCATTAATCCCATCCAACAAGATTCCGGTGGAAGACGGCAAAACCAAGATTCTGCTATTACGTGTTGGCGAAAAACGTCAGGGCGTGGTAGGTCTGTTCCAGCCTGGCTTGGCCGGAGAACAGGCACCTGGCCTGTCTGTACGCTTTATGGGCATTAGCCGCAATGCCATTGCCTCTTATTTGATCTCTTTATACTGCTCCCTGTCAGTATTAACAGACGATGCCCTAGCCGTTCTAGAAGATGTGGAGATCGATAAGTACCATGAGTACCCAAACACCTACAAGTAATCTGACAGGTGCAGGGCTGCCATCGGAACTTGGTCAGGGTGGTGCTGTACCGCAAGGTTTGCCGGATGAAAGCACGTTAAGCCGCCTGGCAGCTGAGTTTTTCTCAGCCCTGCCCGGCGCAAACAGTAATCCGCAAGGGTTCAATTTTGACTTGCCTAATGTTGGAAAACCAAGCCATCCACCCCAGCCCAGCGAGCCTTTAAGCGCGCTGTCTGGACGTGCGCCGGCTGTGGCCTTTAGTCAGGGCCTAAACCCGGAAATTCCTGCACATACGCCAAATGCTGTTGATTACCCGGAGCGCCGTGCTATTGCATCGGCCCCGGTGGTGGGTGGTGCTGCATTGCCTAAACCGCCTTTTGAGCCACCTGCACCGCATGTGGCCGAATTAACACCCAGTGTGCCCGTGGTTGCTGCATCGCAAATTCCTGCGAGTGCCGATTCACCGTTCTATTTTGCAAATTATGGGGCGAACTCGTTTAGCACACCGGATAGCGCTGGCCTGAACAAGGCAGACATACTGGATGATCGTGTGATTGCACGCTCCTTTAACCTGCCCGGTGACGACAACTTAAAAGGCCTGCTGGTGGATGACCGTATCCAGCACAGCGCGCCATCCAGTGGTTCATCCTTTTACTTTCTGGATGTGCCACGGGTAGAACAGCCAGCTACCAGCTACCAGAGCAGCAAAAGCGTTCCGGTGCATCATGCTGCCCAGCCGCTGGACGTACGCCGCATCCGTCAGGATTTTCCTATCCTGCAGGAACGCGTGAATGGCCGCCCACTGGTATGGCTGGACAATGCGGCGACCACGCATAAGCCAAAATCGGTGATTGAGCGGATTGCTTATTTTTATGAGCATGAAAACTCCAACATTCACCGTGCAGCGCATGAACTGGCAGCCCGTGCTACCGATGCCTATGAGCATGCCCGTAATGCGGTTACCCGCTTTTTAGGTGCTGCTTCATCCAAGGAAATCGTGTTTGTACGTGGTACTACCGAAGGGATTAACCTGATTGCCAAGACTTACGGCAAGCAAAATATTGGACAGGGTGATGAAATCATCGTATCCAATCTGGAGCACCACGCCAATATCGTTCCCTGGTATCAGTTAGCCAAAGAAGTAGGTGCCAAGCTGCGGGTGATTCCGGTAGATGATACCGGCCAGATTCGTCTGGAAGAGTTTGCCAAGCTGCTAAACTCGCGTACCAAACTGGTATCCATTACCCAGGTTTCCAATGCGCTGGGTACAGTAACGCCGGTTGCCGAGGTGATTTCACTGGCACATGCTGCTGGTGTGCGTGTACTGGTAGATGGTGCACAGGCTGTGTCACACATGCCGATTAACGTGCAGGCCCTGGATGCCGACTTCTATGTGTTCTCCGGACACAAGGTATTCGGCCCTACCGGTATTGGTGCGGTGTATGCCAAGGCGGAACTGCTGGAAAGCATGCCGGTGTGGGAAGGCGGTGGCAACATGATCGAAGATGTAACGTTCGAGAATGTGATTTACCAGCCTGCGCCCAACAAGTTTGAAGCTGGTACCGGTAACATTGCTGATGCAGTGGGTCTGGGTGCTGCCATTGAATATGTTGAAAGCATCGGAATGGCAAACATTGCCCGTTACGAGCATGACCTGCTGGAATATGGCCAGCATGGCTTAAGCAGTGTTCCAGGCTTGCGCCCGATTGGTACAGCCATCAACAAAGCCAGTGTGATGTCCTTTACACTGGAAGGCTACAGTACCGAGGAAGTAGGCAAGGCGCTGAACCAGCATGGTATTGCGGTACGTTCCGGTCACCACTGCGCACAGCCGATCCTGCGCCGCTTTGGTGTAGAACAAACCGTACGTCCCTCGCTGGCGTTTTACAATACCACGGAAGAAATTGATCTGCTGGTATCGGTATTACACCAGTTACGCCGGGCACGCAGCATCCGCCGTTAAACTGCTTCTCTCTTATTGTCCATCACATAAAAACCCCGGCCACATGCCGGGGTTTTATTTTTATTCACCGTAGAAATCAGTACACTATCCATACTTATAAAAGCAGAGATAACAATGAGTCACTGGCATATTTTAGGCATTGCCAAAACTACAGATGAACGCGAAATCCGCAAGGCCTATGCACGCGTTTTAAAAACCATTGATCAGGAACTGCAACCGGAAAAATTTATTGCCCTGCGTGAGGTACTGGAAGCAGCCCGCCAGGAGGCTTATTACGCCAGCCTGGAGCAGGAATCCGAACAGGATGACGATGATATTTTTGGCGATCAGGCTGATATAAGCCAGCTAGAACAGCCCACTATCAGTAATTCCAGCCCCGGCAGCACAGCAGACACCGAGCTGACAGCGCAGGACACCTCACCGGAGCCTGAAACACCGCTGCACCAGCATGGTTTTGAGTTCCTGCTAAGCGCCATCCAGCAGCAAAACAGCCAACTGGATTTGCGCAAGGAGCTGGTGGACTATGTAGATTATATTTCGTCCCTGCCTGCCAGCGTATTAGCGGATGCACAGGCCAAATCCTACCTGCAGCAACTGGATAGCGCCTGCATTGAGGCTGGGCTCAGTGGTATTAATGACTTCCTGAACATCCGTAAACCGCAGGCTGAGACCACTGCCAGCACACAGCCAATACCAGCTGATAATGACATCTCGCTCAAAGCACAGGAACAATACTTTAAGGAAAAGCTGGATCAGCTGTGTCAGGCGTTATGGAATGAGCATTTTAATGACGAAAACTTTGCCAAATTCCAGCAATGCCTGAAAGAATGGCCAGAACAAAGCCTGGAACACCAGATGGCAACCTATGACCAGCTGAGCTATGTACTGGGTTCAGCCCAGGAGCAGAGTGACAGCAGCAACCGCTTCCTGCTGGGCTGGTACGAACATTTTGGCAATGATGTGCCACCTGCCTCGGCAGAAGGTGCATTACACCGCCTGCATGACCGCATTGAAGTGTTGCTGGTGGAACATCAGTTCTGGCGCAACGTACCGGCCAAATACCACAACACATTACAGGCATTAAAACAGGGAACTCCCTTCAAGCCGTTTAGAATGCTAGGGCTGTTACAGGATAAATCCAGTCTTACGGTAATTAATCTAAGACAGCGGCACTGGATGCTGCCGGATATGCAATCGCCAGAGTACAATCCGAACCTGCATTACTTACTTATTTGTTCACAGTGGAAAAAATTCTGGTTACCGATCCTGCTGGTTTGCTTTGGCAGTATCCTTGCCTGCGTGTCTTCAGGCAGTGCATGGACGCCACAACTGATCATCGGCGGTGTGCTATTAAGCCTGATCTGGCTACCCTTTGTGCAGGCCCCTTTGCAATCCTGGCTGTATAGCAGGGACAATCACCCGAAAATCATGCACCGGCTGACACTGGGCTGGTACTTTGGCCTGGCCGCCATTGTAATGCTCTCCCCTGTTTTCAGTAGCCCCGTACTAAGTATCCTGTTATGGCTATACAGCCTGTTATCGGCGTTTATCATGGGGCATGGCATGTACCGCTCATCCAGCCTGTTTGATGAGTTCCCCCAGGTTATCCGTATTCAGGCAGATAACTTTATACTGTATTGTGGCTTTCTTGCCGTGGTCACTGCATTTGCCTTCGTGATTGACCTATTTGCTACAGATAGTATTGCCGCGCCTTTAAACCTGATACTGACAATACCACTTATCATGTCGCTGGTTGTGCAACCCTATATCGCTGGCGTATTAATGCAATTAATCAGAAGCCGGCAGGGCTTAAAATTTTACTGGCTGGTCTGTGCGATATACGGTTTATTGTATTTAAATACCTTCGTATTTGAATGGACCACATGGCCTGTAGACCTGAGCGAATACCGCAGCTTCTGGCTGGCCAGTTTTAGCCTGGCTTTTATCTGGATGCCAATGGCACTCTCTCCGCGCAAAACTGCTTATTTCTTAAAATATGCAACCTATGTGCTGGGCATCGTCGTCGCGCTGCGGCTGATATTTATTTCCATGTGGCTGGCCTACCTGCTATATCAAACAGCAAAAGCGGACCGTGAAGCATGAAGTTCCCGGCAGCAATCACAGGTTCATTGCTGCTGTTTTCAAATTGTTCAAGCTTAGGTTCACCTTAAAGCCGGATTAATCCGGCTCAAACAAACTGGCTTCTTCCACATCCTTTAAAAACTGCTCAAACAGCTGGCGTGCCTCACGGATTTTATGCTCGTCCTGCGAATCCAGTGCCTGTACAAATACCTGTGTCTGCTGTGCTACATGACTGCGCAAATTACCAGTCATCTCGCGGTATAAACGGTCTGCCTTTAAAACCAGTGCCTTGTTGGCCAGCGTATCACGCGGGTGAATTTTCAGGGTTTCCAGTTGCGCGCGGGCCTGCTGAATCTGCTCCGGGCTCATCACACTCTGGTTGTTAATCAATACCTTTTGCAGTTTTTCGCCGGTGCTGGGCACATGCACGTCCACATCCAGAATCCCGTTCGGGTTATAGGAAAAACGCACATCAATCGACAGATGCTCTTTATTCGGTGGCAGCTTTACCTGCAAATCACCCAGAAAGATATTTTCCTGACACAGGCGGTGCTCGCCCTGAAAAATACGCAAATGGATTTCGCGCTGGCCTTCCTTCATGGTGCTATAGTTATTCACCTTGCTGGCCGGAATCACCGTATTGCGCTCGATAATCGGGTCAAAATAGCCTTCCTCACCCACGGCAATGCCCAGGCTAAACGGGCAAACATCGGTAAGCACTATTTCTTTCAGGGCATCATCCCTGCTTTTTAAACCGGCCTGAATGCAGGCACCGCGCACAATGGCTTCATCCGGCTGAATACTGGTAGAAGGAAAACGGCCAAACAACCGCGTGACCAGCTTGCGTACCGCCGGAATACGGGTTGCCCCGCCCACCATCACAATCTGGTCTACCTGATCCGGTTTTAGGCGCGCATCACGCAAGGCGCGTTCCAGTGGCCGGCGCAACTTGGTCAGCAAAGGCTCAATCCAGCCATTAAAGTCATTCACCGAAATAGCTAGGCTCACCTGTTGATCCTGCCAGATAAAATCCAGCGTGGTTTGCTCGGCACTGGTCAGACGGTGCATGGCCTGCTGGGCTTTTGCAGTCAGGGCAATCAATATATCTGGCGGAATAAACGAGGTGTCACTGGCAAACTGGCTGCCATGCTGCTGCCAGAAGGCATTTACAATGGCTGCCACAAAATCGTCACCACCCAGAAAGTTATCCCCGGTGCTGGCACGCACTTCAATCACACCATCAAACAGTTCAACAATGGAAACGTCAAAGGTGCCACCGCCTAGGTCAAAAATCAGGAAGCGACTGTCATCGGTCTGCCCCAGACCATAAGCCAGTGCGGCAGCCGTTGGTTCATTAATCAGGCGCGCTACGTTCAAGCCTGCCAGCTGTGCCGCCGCAATGGTGGCCTGACGCTGGATATCATTAAAATAAGCCGGTACGGTAATAATGGCATCATTCACCGCATGCCCCAGCACATGCTCGGCATCGGCTTTCAGTGACTTTAATATCAATGCAGACAGCTCTACAGCGGAAAAATCACGCTGGTGTAAGCGCTGCTTGTGGTCGGTACCCATCAGGCGTTTAAAGCTGGTTAGTACCACTTGCCCGCTGCTGCGCAACTCCAGCGCGGCCTGGCCAATCAGGGTGTGCCCTTCGGTATCTACCGCAATGGCCGAAGGTGTGGTCAGGCTGCCACTGCTATTGGCAATAAGCTGTACCTGCCCCTCTTTAAAAATACCAACCAGTGAGTTGGTGGTGCCTAAGTCAATGGCAATAATCGGCGCGCTGCCTTGTTGTGCTTGTTCAGAACTCATCATTTATGCTTACTATCAAAGACCATCTATTTTCAGGCAATGTTAACGGATGCCCGCGTATTAATCCAAAATATCATGGTACAAATATGCCATCTGTCCGGTTTTTATCAACCCGCCGCACATAAATAAGTTTTTCACTTTTGCTGTATATCTCCTAAAATGGCGCGCTTTTAGCTTCATTGATCACTTTTTACAGGCGTGCATGCCAGCCATCGCAGCCTGCCATACCAGCCTCAGAGGGCGCCCATGCAATCACAACAGCCTAACCAGCATTCAGAAACAACCACGCTTAGCCGCAGCATGACCACGCGGCATCTGGTGATGCTGTCACTGGGTGGTGCCATTGGTACTGGACTGTTTTTAGGCTCGGGTGAAGTGATTGGCCAAACCGGCCCCAGTGCAACCATTATTGCCTACTTGCTGGGTGGTTTTATTGCCTATCTGGTCATGCTGTGCCTGGGTGAGCTGTCGGTGCATATGCCGGTCAGTGGTTCATTTAGCACCTATGCCAGCAACTTTATTAACCCGGCTACCGGTTACATGATTGCCTGGCTGTACTGGCTTACCTGGACAGCCACACTGGGTACCGAATTTACTGCCGCCGCCCTGCTGATGCAGGAATGGTTTGCCGATGTACCGGCATGGATCTGGACTGCGGCCTTTGCGCTGTCGATTTTTATGGTGAACATATACTCGACCAAGGTATTTGCCGAATCAGAGTTTTTTCTGGCGCTGATCAAGGTCATCACCGTCATTGTGTTTATTATTCTGGGCCTGATGGCCATTTTTGGTTTTCTGCCTAACTTTGCTGGCGACAAGGCACCTTATTTTAGCAACATCACCAGTCATGGCTGGTTCCCGGAAGGCTTGTGGCCTATTTTTACCACCATGCTGATAGTCAACTTTGCCTTTTCCGGCACCGAACTGATTGGTGTGGCCGCTGGCGAAACGGCAAACCCCGGCAAGAATGTGCCCAAAGCCATTAATGCCGCCATCTGGCGTTTGCTGATTTTCTTTGTTGGTACGGTGTTTATTATTTCTGCCCTGATTCCCTATCAGCAACTGGGCTTAAACCAGGGCCATGATGTCAGCAACAGCCCGTTTATCACTGTATTTTCATACATTGGCATCCCTTATGCCGAGGACATCATCCGCTTTGTCATCATCACGGCCCTGCTGTCTACTGCCAACTCCGGCCTGTATGCAGCTTCACGCATGATGTGGTCATTATCCAAAGAAGGCTTAATGCCCAAACACTTGTCACACCTGAGCAAGCGCGGTATTCCCATTGCTGCAGTAGTAGTCACCATGATTGGCGGCCTGCCGGGTTTACTGTCAGAAATTTATGCCGCAGAAACCATTTTTAAAATGCTGCTGGGTATTGCCGCCTTTACCATGGTGATTGTATGGATGAGCATTGCGCTCAGCCACTTCAACTTCCGCCGCCAGTTTATTAAACAGGGTGGGCACTTAAGTGACCTGGGTTATTACGCGCCTGCTTACCCCTTTGTGCCAATTGCTGCGTTTATTTTCTGCGGCATGACCGGCATCAGCATGGCTTTTGACCCGGAAATGCGCTCTGGCTTTATCGCCTGCCTGATTTTTATTGCCGCTTGCTACCTGAGTTACTTCTTTTATTACAAACCCAAACTACAAAAGCAGCTACAGCAGGATATTTCTTCTTAACAAACCCTGTACAGCCCGGATTAATTGCAGTACAACCACTATTCTTGCCTCAGCGGATTAATGGTTCTTTCATGCTGTCTACCGCCTTTATCATCATACTGGGTGCGGCAGTGGCCGGCTTTGTGCAGGGCTTATCCGGTTTTGCCTTTGGCATGGTGTCCATGTCTTTCTGGGTCTGGTTTTTCGATCCGGTTTTAGCCTCGGCCTTAACCGTATTTGGCGGCATAGTAGGGCAGTTGCTGGCCTTATTCCGTTTAAAACAGGGCATTAAACTGCACATTCTAGCACCCTACCTATACGGCGGCTTGCTTGGCATTCCACTCGGTGTATATCTACTGCCACAACTGAATCCGGATTATTTTAAACTGGCCTTAGGCCTGTTTCTGGTCGTCTGGTGCCCACTCATGCTGTTTAGCCAGCATATTCCGCGCATCAGCATAAATAATAAATATGCAGATAGCAGCGTGGGTGTACTCGGTGGCGCCATGAGTGGCCTGGGTGGCTTTTCCGGTGTTATCCCAACCCTGTGGTGCTCCCTGCGGGGCATGGACAAAGAAGCCCAGCGCCATATCATTCAAAGTTTTAACCTGATGATTTTAATGGCTACCATGGCGTTTTACCTGTTGTCCGGCACAGTCACGCTTAGCATGCTGCCCCTGTTTGCCCTGGTCGTGCCTGCCATGCTTATTCCCACCTTACTGGGGCTTAAAGCATATAATAACATTTCCGAACAGGGCTTTAAACGGGTGGTGATCAGCTTGCTGGGTATTTCCGGCCTGGTGATGCTGCTGCATTCCGGTTTAACGCTGTATCGCTAGCCATTTTTATGATGAGAAACCCTAGCTGTTAAAAAATGGCTGTATTGCAGGGCATGCAAATACTGGCAGGAAATTGAAATAATTGATTGTCAGTAATCGAATAAGACTTGAAAGACACACTACGGATAGGATAAAACCTTCATATTATACCCATCAGTTTAAAAAGGAATTTGCACCCATGCTTAAAGTACAGGAATACCTGCAATATGACGGACTTGGACTGGCGGAGCTGGTTAAAAGCAAACAGGTGAGCCAAACCGAACTGCTGGCTACTGCCATCCAGCGCTGTGAACAGGTAAACCCCAAGCTGAATGCGGTGGTTATTCCCATGTATGAAACGGCCAGAAAGCGTGCCGCGCAACCGCTAAGTGGCCCATTTGCCGGGGTACCTTTTTTATTAAAAGACCTGTTTCAGGAATATGCCGGTGTACCTGCCTCACATGGCTGTAAAGGCTTTAAGCATGCCAATTATATTCCCGACTTTAATGCCGAAATTGTTAACCGCTACCTGAATGCCGGGGTGGTGGTGTTTGGCCGTACCAACAGCCCGGAGTTTGGCATTAAAGGCATTACCGAACCGGAAGCCTGGGGCGCCACGCATAACCCGTGGAACCTGAAGCATAACTCTGGTGGTTCTTCCGGTGGCTCTGCCTCTGCAGTGGCTGGTGGTATTGTGCCTATTGCTGCCGCGGGTGATGGTGGTGGCTCCATCCGTATTCCCGCCTCCTACTGTGGCCTGTTTGGCCTAAAGCCCAGCCGTGGCCGTACGCCGTGGGGTCCGGCCTATAGTGAGGCTATGCACGGTGCTGCCATGCAGCATGTACTTAGTCGCTCGGTACGTGACAGCGCGGCCATGCTGGATGCCACGCATGGTGCTGATGCTGCATCGTTATTCAAGATTCAGGCACCGGAACGGCCGTATCTGGAAGAAATCAAGCGCGCACCGCGCCGCTTAAAAATTGCCTTTAGCACCAAATCCCCCATTGGCACCCCGGTAGATAAAGACAGCGTGCAGGCCATTCAGCATACCGCCAGGCTACTGGCGCAACTGGGGCATGAGGTAGTGGAAGATGTACCGGATATTGATGGCATGGCATTAGCCAAGGATTTTATTACCACCTGGTTTAGCCAGTGTGCAGTAACAGTAGAAAACATCAAACAGCAATTTGGTTTTGCTGATGATGCCTTTGAGCTGGATACACTGGCACTGGCAGCCTTTGGTGCACAGACCAGTGCTACCACTTACATCAATACGCAAAACCGCTGGGGTATTTATACCCACAAGTTGAACCTGTTTTTAAACAAGTATGATCTGTTTCTGATCCCTAGTACTGCCAGCCCAGCGCCAAAAAATGGGGAAATTGCCACACCCGGCTGGCAAAAAGCGGTATTAAAAGGCTTGCTGAAAGTTGGTCAGGCGCACCATCTGGCACAGGGTTCACTGGTAGACAAAATGGTCAGGGATAACCTGCGCTGGGTGCCGTTTACCCAGTTAGCCAACCTGACCGGGGTGCCCGCCATGTCGGTTCCGCTGTACTGGACTAAAAAGGGCCTGCCCATTGGCTCACAATTTGTAGCCTCGCATGGCAGCGAAGGCATGCTACTGGCACTGGCGGCCCAACTGGAACAGGCACAACCTTGGCAACAGCGTTATAAGGACATCAAGCTGTAAGCTGAACGGTTAGGCTGCGGCTACAGCGTTGCAGACCAGTCATCCAGACTGATCTGCATTACGGTTTCCGCATGTCCATGCAAATATTCTGTACACAGGTACTGCCAGCCCAGGCGCTGGTAAAAAGCCTGCTGATCCGGCGTAAACAGGTACAAAGTTTTAATACCCGCCTGTTTAGCCTGCTGCATGGCATGCACTACCAGTTGCCTGCCCAGCCCTTTACCCCGTTGCGAACCATCCACATACACATTGGCCAGCCAGGGCGTTAAATCCGGCCGGGCCGCTAAATCATGCACAATAATGGAGGAGGTACCAAGCACCTGCGCTTCGCCTTCATCACCATCCACAGCAATAAACATGGAAGGCATAAACACATCGCCCAGATAACACTGCATATGCGCTTCCAGCCAGGCCTGTGTACGTCCAGGGTTTAAATGCGCCCATTCGGCAAAATGCCATGCAGCAATGGCAGGAATATGCTGTGGCTGCTGTTTTAAATCGATAATGTGCATAAATAAACCCGAAATAGCCTGACGTTGGCGTTGTAAATTACAGCTTAAAATCCGAACATTTGGCGAACATATGGTCAAATTGTCCTGAGATGATCAAAATTGACCTAAAAAGCCCTGCTAGCAAAATCACCAATTTTATATAGTCAACATTTTACAGGCTAATGACTATTCAGCTATCTGGTGGACTATCCACAACCGCAGTCATATACTCATCATTAACCGTACCCCCATAACAGGCGCTGGAATTCATCAATGAGCAATCTTAATGTCCCACAAACCAATAAAACTCACCACGATATTGTTATCGTCGGTAGTGGCTTTTCCGGTTTGGGCATGGCTATTCAATTAAAAAGAGCTGAACGCCACGATTTTATTTTACTTGAAAAAGCCAGCGATATTGGTGGCACCTGGCGTGACAACCATTATCCGGGCGCAGCCTGTGATGTACCATCACACATGTACTCGTTTTCCTTTGACCAGAACCCGGACTGGACACGCTTTTATTCCGAGCAGCCAGAAATTCTGGCCTACATGAAGCGCTGTGCCGACAAATACCAGTTGCACCCGCATATCCGCACCAATGCAGAGCTGCTTGAGGCACGCTGGGATAACGACAACGGCATCTGGCATTTAAAAACCGGAGATGGCAAGGCCTTTACCAGCCGTGTACTGATTTCCGGTATTGGTGGCTTAAGCCGTCCCATTCTGCCAAATGTAAAAGGACTGGATACCTTTACCGGTACCCTGTTCCACTCTGCACAGTGGAACCACGATTACGATTTAACCGGCAAGCGTGTCGCGGTAATTGGCACTGGTGCCAGCTCCATTCAGTTTGTACCGCAAATTGCCCCTAAAGTGAAAGAGCTGGTACTGTTCCAGCGCACGCCGCCATGGCTGGTGCCAAAGCCGGACTTCAACATGGCTCAATCACTGCGTAGCGTGTTCAGCAAGATTCCGGGTACACAGCGTGTGTTCCGTGACTTTGTATACTGGAATGCCGAAAGCTTTGCACTGGGCTTTTTAAACCCGAAGCTGATGGGCGGAATTGAAAAACTGTCCCGTTTTCACCTGAACCGTCAGATTAAAGACCCGGTATTACGTGAAAAACTGACACCCAAGTACACCATTGGCTGTAAGCGGGTATTGTTCTCCAACAACTACTACCCTGCACTGGCCCGTGACAATGTGAACGTGGTTGCTTCCGGCGTGGCCGAAGTGTCCGGCAATACCGTGATTGGCTCCAACGGCGAACGCTATGAAGTAGATGCCATTATCTGTGGTACCGGTTTTGACGTGAAAGACCCGCTGGGCCCGCTGCATATTTTTGACAGCAAAGGCCAGGACATTCATAGCCGTGGCGATTTAAGCGCTTACCTGGGTGTAACGGTAACAGACCTGCCAAACCTGTTTATGCTGCTGGGGCCAAATACTGCTCTTGGCCATAACTCGGTGGTGTTTATGATCGAATCGCAGATCAACTACACCGTGAAATGCCTGGAAGAAATGGACAAGCAACAGGCGCAAAGCATCCAGGTTATTCCGGAAGTGCTGGAAGACTATAACCATCAGATTCAGCAGGAGCTGAAAAAAATGGTGT